>JAIVHQ010000220.1 GCA_020200995.1 Flavobacteriales bacterium | reverse complement strand
GTTCGGCAATGTCAAACACTTTGGTTTGCTCTTCTTTCTCGGCATTTTTCACTCCATCGGTCATCATGGTGTTGCAAAACGGGCAACCCGTAGCGATGATTTGGGGGCGGATGTCAAGGGCTTCTTCGGTGCGCTCTATGTTGACTTCTTTATTGCCGGGTTCGGCATCCTTAAACATTTGGGCACCGCCGGCACCACAGCACAGGCCTTTCGACTTGCAGCGGCGCATTTCTACCAACTCGGCATCGAGTTTTTCGAGGAGTTCGCGCGGCGCTTCATACACCCCATTGCCCCGACCCAGGTAGCACGGGTCGTGAAAGGTGATGCGCTTTCCCTTAAATTTATCGCCGCCTTTCAACACGAGTTTCCCATCGCTGATGAGGTTTCGGATGAATTGCGTGTGGTGAAGCACTTCGTAATTGCCTCCTAACTCGGGGTACTCGTTTTTGAGGGTGTTGAAGCAGTGGGGGCATCCTGTTACAATTGATTTTATTTCGTAACCGTTGAGCACCTGTATGTTCATCATGGCTTGCATTTGAAACAGGAACTCATTGCCTGCGCGTTTGGCAGGGTCGCCGGTGCAGCCTTCTTCGGTACCGAGGACGGCAAATTTTACTTCGGCCTTGTGCAGGATTTTCACAATGGCCCTCGTTATTTTTTTTGCGCGGTCGTCAAAACTTCCGGCACATCCCACCCAAAAAAGCACTTCGGGCACCTCGCCTGCGGCGAGCATTTCGGCCATGGTGGGTACTTTCAGTGTTTCGCTCATTGATTGTTCTTTTCTCAGGCCTCTTCAGCCCACTTTAGTCGGTCGGCCTGAGCAAATGCCCAAGGCGCACCGTTGTTTTCGATGTTGGTAAACATTCCATTCAGTTCGCTCGGCGATTTGGATTCCTCCATCACGAGGTAGCGCCGAAGGTCTACGATGATTTCAAGCGGACTAATGTTTACGGGACAGGCCTGTACGCAAGCGTTGCACGTGGTGCAGGCCCAGAGTTCTTCGGGGGTGATGTAGTCGCCGAGCAGTGATTTTCCATCGTCGTGGTCGGCTCCGTGTTTGTCGATGTTGCGGCCCATTTCTTCCATGCGGTCGCGGGTATCCATCATGATTTTTCGCGGCGATAGCTTCTTGCCGGTCATGTTGGCGGGGCATTCGGATGTGCACCTGCCGCACTCCGTGCAGGAGTATGCGTCCATCAGATTTTTCCAGGAGAGGTCGGGCACATCTTTGGCACCAAATTTTTCGGGGGTTCCGTTGCCCTCTTCAGGCGGAGGCGCAGCGTAAGGATCAGCGTCGGGATCCATCATCAACTTCACTTCCTTGGTTACCTTTTCCATGTTGGTGAATTTCCCCTGATCGTTCAGGTTGCTGAAATAGGTATTCGGGAAAGCGAGGATGATGTGAAAGTGCTTGGAGATGGGCAGATAGTTCAAAAACAGCAGTATGCCCACAATGTGCGCCCACCAGGTGGTTCGTTCTATTGCTATGAGGGTTTCAGTACCGTAACCGGAAAAAAGCGGAGCGATGAGTCCGCTCACAGGAAAAGAGCCTGCAGCCACGTAGTGCGGGTCACCGCGTTCCTGCAGCAAGCTGTCGGTGGCATTCATGGTAAGGAATGCGCCCATCAGAAAAATTTCTACCCAGAGAATGATCGCTGCATCGGTCTTGGGCCATCCTTTCATTTCCGACATGCGAAAGCGCCGAATGTTACCTGCGGTTCGCCTGAGCAGAAATGCGACACAAGCGAAAAGCACCAGAAAAGCAAGCACCTCGAAAGAGGCGATCAGCACATCGTATACAGGGCCGAGAGGAGCAAAGATGCGGTGGGTTCCGAATACGCCGTCGATGATGATCTCAAGCACTTCGATGTTGATAATAACAAAGCCTACATATATGAATACGTGCATCAACCCTGCGAAGGGGCGCGTCACCATTTTAGATTGGCCCAGGGCCACGCGCGCCATCACTTTAAACCGTTCCATCGGTCGATCGCTGCGGTCTACATCTCGACCCAGCAAGATGTTGCGACGAATTTTCCTCACTTGCAAACCAAAGGCTACGCTCGCGAGAATTAAAACGATGAGAAAAATGATGTTAGAAATACCCATAACCAACTTAACTTTCTATTCCTCTGTAGAGTTAACGTATTCTCGGAGCTCCTGGAGTTCCTTCTGCGTCAATTCCACATTCTTGTTCTTCCTACCAAAAACAGAAAAATGTATGTATCTGTTCGGATTTACCCGAATATCTTCCACCAGGTGATCCATATTCTCGGTGGCTTTCTCCAATTTTCGATAGAGTTCTTCGTCGTTGATCAGCATTCCGAGTGTACCTTCACCATTGTTGATCTTGGTTACGATGGTTTGAACTTCCTCCATGGCTTCATTGGCATTGGTGATGGTACTTGCAATGTCTGCCTTGGCCAGCGTATCACTCAATGCCGAAAAGTTCTTAATGATGTTTTCTAATTCCTCGGTGTTATTGTTCATTACCCGGGAGAGGCTTTGCACATTTTCAAAGATAGCGCTCACGCGGTCGCGCTCCTCTCTCACAATGGTATCGATTTGGAAAGCCGTGCGCTCCAGGCTGGCAATGGCATTGTTGATGCCGCTGAAGCTTTCGATAATATTATTCTGAGACTGGGCGTTCAGGATTACTTCTACCACTTTGATTACACTATCCACAGAAGATATCAGGCTTTCTGCCTTAATCTTAATCGGCCTGATTTGCTCATTGACTTCATCCACCAGGTCACCTTCTATGTCGGGGGTCAGTGTGTCGCCCGACATGGCGTAAACCTTGCTTTTGCCAAGTTGCAGCTGCACTTGCATAGAACCCAGAAGGTCTGAGCTTCGGAGTACGGCGCGGGAGTCCTTCGGGAGGGAGATGTCCTCGTAGATCATCATCGTAACGAGCAATTGTCCTCCCCTTCCTTCAATCAATTCTATGGACTTTACCTGTCCTACTTTGTATCCGTTTACTACTACGGGGTTGGAGGCGTTAAGGCCGTTAATTTTATCGTATACACCATAGTAGATGGTCGGTTTGGCAAATACGTGAATACCCTTCAGATAGCTCACTCCCGCGTATGCCACGGCCACAGCCACCAAAAGTAAAATTCCGATTTTAGTTTCCTTGCGAATTTTCACGTGTTTAATTTTCGTTTGCAGTTTGGGCCTCAAGGGCCTCTTTTAGCGGGATGCGTTTACCATTTTGGTCGAAAGCTACTATAAATGCGCCTTTATAGCCTGTTTTTCGAACATTTTTTTGCAGGTCTTTGGCGGTGTCATAGTCGCTTGCTGATCCCCAAAGGTACTTATACATTCCGTCATCCTCGAACTCTAATACTCCTTTCAGACCGCTAAAGTTTTCGGGAGTAGTTTCTACCTGCTTAGAGGAGGAGAGGAGTTGAACGCGAAATACCGCTTGGCTCGGGGTTTTTTCTCCGTCGTCAGGTGCGGACTTTTCATCTGCGGGAGCTGCTTCGGCGGCGGCAGAGCGCTCGGCTTCTTTTGAGGCTTCTATTTTTTCCAGTTCTGTCTTGTACACCTTGAATGCCCTGTATACAGCTGAGGCCAGGTAGTCTTGTCCCTGTTCGCTGATCAGAAAATCCTCCTCTTCTTTGTTGGTCAAAAAGCCGAGCTCCACCAGCACGCTCGGCATGGTGGTGAATGAGATCACCCAGTAGGGAGCTTGTCGTACCCCTCGGTCGGTACGGCCCACGCGTGTGCGAAACTGGTCTTGCACATGCTTGGCAAACTTAAGGCTCTGGTGGATGTGTGTGTTTTGTCGGAGGCTCAACTCAATCAGGCCCTCGGGCGAGTTGGGGTCGAAATCGCCGTAGTTTTCATCGCGGTTGTCCTCCAGAAGGATTGCTGAGTTTTCGCGGCGGGCTGCGCGCAAATTGGCTTCGGTTTTGGCCGGCCCCATCACGTATGATCCGGCTCCGTGGGCCGACTCTTTGGTGAAGGCGTCGCAGTGGATCGATAGAAAGAGATCGGCCCCTTTGGTGTTGGCAAATTTGGTGCGCTCGTGGAGGGGAATGAAAGTATCATCGCTACGTGTGTAAAGTACTTCTACATCGGGAAAAGCCTCTGAGATGTATCCGCCCACCTTTCTGGCCACATTGAGGGCAACCGTTTTTTCCGTGATCTTATAACGTCCGGTGCCCAAATTTCCCGGATCTTTGCCGCCGTGCCCTGCATCTATCACAATCCTCGTAACCGCCCGTGATTTGGCAGTTTTTGGCATGGTAGATGCTATGCAGAGCACCGAAAAGATCACGGCACCCAGGGTAACAATTACCCGGTATCTGCTCACAAGTTGCATCATCGCATTCCTAATTGGTTAGTTTTGCACGTTTTTAATTTTGTAGCAATCATTAAATATAGGTATATCATGACCGCAAGGGGTGCCTCAAAGGTAGTATTTATCCTTGCGTGCGTGTTCATAATGGGCGCCCGTTCGGTAAGTGCACAAACCGATACCACCTTTGCTGCTACTGATTCTTCCATTGTGTTCGGAACCGATACTTCTGCTGTGGTTTCACCATATTCCATTGCAGCACCCGATTCGTTGCTTGCTGCCAAAAATGATACCATTGTTGAATCACCGGCCCCCGGCGAGGGATCTCCACTTCAGGATATTATCGATTACTCTGCCCGCGACTCTATAGACAACGATCTCATAAACAGAAGGGTGTATTTGTATGGTGAGGCCCAAATTGATTTCGGAACTATCACCCTCAAAGCCGAACGCATCGTCTACGACTTCGAGAAATACCAGGTTCACGCCGAAGGCATACAAGATTCTGCGGGTGCCTGGATTGGCCTTCCCGAGTTTAAAGATGAGGGTGAAGAATACGATGCTTTCATGATGGATTACAATTTCAAATCTAAAAAGGCACATATCAAGCAAGTAGAAACCGGGGTGATCGAGGGCACCCTCACCGGAAAACAGGTGAAAATTTTCGATGGCGGCTCGATTATCTACGTTGCCAAAGGGGAGTACTGCCCCTGCGAGGATCCCAACGCCAAGACCCGATTCAAAATCAATAAGCTTAAGGTGATCAAAGACGACAAGATCGTCACAGGTCCGGGCTACCTCGCCTTCTATGGAATACCGACTCCGTTGGCTTTTCCCTTCGGCTTTTTTCCCAATACCGAAAAGAAGCAGGCGGGACTCATCGTTCCGAGTTACGGAAACGGCCGGCGGCAGGGTTACTTCCTCAACGACCTAGGGTTTTATCTCCCTATCGGCGACAATGTCGATACCAAAATCCTCACAGACATCTATTCGCGTGGAAGTTGGGGTGTACAGAATTACACCCGATACAAAAAACGCTACAGCCACGACGGCAATTTCAATGTACAATACAACAACCAGCAATTGGGGGACCGGGAGCTCGGCAACTTCTCACAGACCTCCAATTTTTTCGTCACCTGGAGGCACATGCAGGACCCGAAAGCCAATCCCATGTCCAACTTCTCGGCGGATGTGAACGCAGGTAGCTCCCAGAATTTCCAAACCAACCTGAACGCTTCACAAAACGACTTCCTCACCAATACTTTTCGGTCCAACATCCGCTATCAGCGGGCGTTTTACGATTCGCCCTGGAACCTGGCCGTCAACGCCGGTCACGATCAAAACTCGCGGACCGGACGGTTTAACTTCACCCTACCCGATATCGCCATCAACAGGGCGCGCACCTTTCCGCTCAAAGGCCTGTTTAATGATAGCCCCAAGCAGCAGTGGTACGAGAAGTTCGGTCTCACTTATTCCTCAGCCATCCGAAATACGCTGAATGTAGATGAAAATGAGCTCAGGTTTGATAACCTGAGTAACCTCTCAGGTCAGTTCAGAAACGGAATGCAGCACCGCGCCGCCGTCACCAATTCGCTGAAAGCAGGTCCTTTTACCATCAATCCGAGCTTCAATTACACCGAGCGTTGGTACACCGAAACGACCTCTCGTATTTTTGATCCCTCTGCTCAGCAGTTTGTTGCCGACACAGTTCCGGGCTTTGCCCGTAATGCCGATTGGAGTGTAGGGGCGGCCCTCACCACCAAGATGTACGGGATGTACACCTTCAAGAACGAAAAGATCAAGGCCATTCGTCACACCATGACGCCCTCTGTTTCATTTTCATACCGTCCCGATTTCGATACCAGGATTTTTGGATTTTACGGTGAAGACGGAAGCCTTACGAGTTACTCGCCTTTTGAAATGGGCATTTTCGGGCAATCGCCCTCCGGGACCCAGGGTGCGCTTGGCTTCTCTCTCATTAATAATATCGAGGCCAAGATGGCGGGCCGTGACTCGACCGGCGAGAGCAAGAAAGTAGCCATTCTCGAAAACCTTACAATCAACGGAAGTTACAATGTGGCTGCCGACTCGCTAAATCTTTCTCAGATTTCCGTTGCGGGACGAACCAAGGTCACAAAGTATGCCAACCTGGTATTCAGGGGCTCATTCGATGCCTATGCCCACGCCATTTCAGAAACGGGTCGTATATCCAGGGTCAATACATTCCTGTACGAACGAGATGGCGGCCTCGCTTCATTCGAAACGGGAAATATTGCGGTTAATGCCAATGGCTTAGGAAGTCAGATGTTTCAGCGAAAGGACAAGAAGGGAAGCGACGTCGTCTCGGAGGACGATGAAAATGCCAAAGTAGACAACGGGATGCTTCAGAAATTTGTCAGCGGATTTAAAGTGCCGTGGAACCTGAATTTCGGTTACTCACTTGATGCCAGAAGGGTTCGGACCCCCGACCAGCTCGACGAGGGTTTTGCCATCCGGGACTCTATCGCCATTGTGCAGAGCATTCAAATGAACGGGAGTTTCGACTTCTTCAAGCGCGTCAAGGTCAACTTCAATACGGGCTACGATTTTCTCCGAAAGGAAATCACCCCCACCACCATCCTCATTTCGGTCGACCTGAACTGTTGGGAGCTCAATGCGCGCGTGGTGCCTTTCGGGATCCGCCAGAGCTACAATATATCGCTGAATATCAAGTCTACCATGCTCCAGGACCTGAAATTAGAAAGAAACCGTAACTTGGGACGAGATCAAAACTTCTTTATGTAGCGACAGATTTCAAGTTCAAAATAGCTGCAATCTATGGATCTTACCGGACGTAGAGGCAGGGCATCAGGGCCGCGCGCATGGCAGTGAAGATGCTTTCGGAGCGCTGCGAAGCCACTTCGGTGGATGCTGCAAAACACGACCTCCCCATGCTCGACAAGATGTATAAGGAGTATGCGGAAGGCGAGGCGCCCGAGAATTTGGAACGAATCGCCCGCATTTTTCGCGAAAGCGACGAATTTGTTGTTTTGAGCGGTGAGTATAACCACGGAATGCCCCCGGGATTAAAAAACCTGCTCGACCATTTTCAGCGTGAATATTTCTTTAAACCTGCGGGAATACTAACCTACTCGGTAGGGAGCTTCGGAGGCGTGAGGGCGGTTGTCCATGTGCGTGCCGTGCTCGGCGAGCTTGGAAAGGCCACGGTTTCAAATATGCTGCCTGTGCCGAAGGTCAGCTCGGCCATTGACGAAGACGGCACCCCCGCCGATGACAAAATGCCGAAGCGGTTTACTCGGATCGCCGATGAACTGCTTTGGTATGCCGCAGCCTATAAGCCCGCCCGTGAGAAGGGGACGCCTTCTGATTTGATGCCAATACGCCCGTTTATTTCTTGCCCGGCTTTTTCTTCTTCTTTGGGTCCTCCTCTTCCACGATCAGTGGTGCCTTTCGAAAAATGTCGGCGCGATTCAGCGGACGGCGGTAACCCTGCCAGGTGAATCCGCCGAGAAAAGCATCTTCTTCCTTAAACAGGTGAATGGGGATGAACTTTCCGTCGGGGCGAATCAAAAAGCGAATACGCTGAACTTGTTTGTCCTTCAAATAAATCGCGATGTTACTGCACTCTGCGCGGTTTACCCCCATGACCCGTTGAGTAAAGGCGGGCTTGGTTTTGGGTGATGATTGCCGTGGTGATTCCACTTCGGCCGCAACTGTGTCGCCGGAGGCGAGAGGCAAAGTATCATTGTCAAAATTATCATCGAAGGTTTCCAAAGAATCGGGGGCCGCAATCAAGACCGGCTGATCGCCCCTGTCAGGGGCGATTTCTTCGGCTGTATCCGGCTCGGGATCGGTAGCGGGAGGTTCAGCAGGCTCTACCACGCTGTCTGTTGGAGCCGCTGTGCTGTCTGATTTTACAGGCACCTCCTCCATGGCGTAGTAAAGCGATTGTCCGTTGCCTTGAATGAAGACGTAGTAGAGCTCATTCCTCTCAAAATAGCCTGTGAGGTGCCTGCCCTTGATCTGGTTGTACTGCGTTGAGTCCACCCGGTCGTTGAGCATCGCGTTTTGGTACACCAGAAGCCTGTCTATTCCCGTGGCCTTGTTGCTGATCTCCATGGTGTCGCCCGTGATTTGCAGCTTGTCCGACCACAGTACAGGATCGTAATACATGTAGATGGTGCTGTCTGCTTTCGCAAAAAATATGGAGTCGGCAACGCCTTGGATGTCTTTTCGGTAAAAGCGCACGCCCCTGTAGGCATATACCAGGTTGCCCCGCTCGAGGTCGTCTATCGCCAGCAGGGTGTCGGCATGGAGAAAGAGAGAATCCTTTTGGTCAAATTGAATCAGCTCTGCTTCCTCCGTCACCATGGTGCGCTGCTCGTTTTCAAAATAGGCGCCCTTGTGCCCTTTGATCATATACTGATCCGTGGTGTCGAGGATCGAAACGTTTTTATAAGCTCGGCCCAATCCCTCATTTCGCGAGTACCAGATGCTGTCGCCTCGCAGTACCTGCTTGCCGTTGTCCAGGTACGCGTTTTCATTGAATTGAGAAATATCTTTCTTGGTATCGTACCACCCGTTTTCGCAGTAGATGATGTTTTCATCGGAAAAAATGAATGTAGGCCCTTCGAAATAAGCAATCTCCGTCGCATTATCGTAATCCAGGGTGTCCGTTTCCATGGTGTACTTCGGGTTGATGAGCACCACGCTGTCGCGAAAATGAAAAAACTCCTGGTTGGCTACATAGTCGCCCTCACAGGAGATGAGGGTATTGTCATTTTCAGTGGAAACGATGGTGCCGCGGTCGTAAAATACCGCCACTTCAGTATTGCGGTTGTAGTCGAGGATGTGCGTGGTCAGCGTCATCTCTTTGTCTTCAAGCCGCACATTGTTGCGCACTTTCACCAGTCTGGTGTTGCCGTTGTAGTTGAGTTTGTCTCCGTAGAGATAGAGGCTGTCGCCTTGATTTATTTTCACATTACCGAAGGCGTCGAGGCTGTTGGAAGCGTCGTACAGGTAGGCGCTGTCGCAAAACATAAGTGCTCCCTGATGTCTGAACTTCACATCACCGATTAGGCGTTGGGCATCCACGCCAGTGCTCTTGTCGTACTTTAAATCCTTGGCCCCGAGCAGTTCAATTTTGCTCTTATTTTGGCCCAATACGTCTTTCGGCATTACCGAACAAATCAGAACCGCGCAGAGGACTACCTGCAGTCGAACAAATGCTTTATACATAGTGCCGGGTTAGGCAAAAATGATGCCGTCATGAAGCGGTCACCGCCTTGCGCACGATGGTCTGCTTCCGGTCGGGTCCCACCGATACCACTGTGATGGGAATTTCGAGGGCTTTTTCGAGGTAGGTGATGTAGTTGCTGAGTGCTTCGGGAAAGTCATCCTCATCGCTGAGGGCTGTGAGGTCGGTCTTCCAGCTGGGCAGGGTGTCGTATACGGGCTTAAGCTCATCGATTACCGTGTCGTAGGGCAGGTAGTCGATCACCTCACCATTCACTTCGTAGGCGGTACACACCTTAATCTCATCAAAAACGGCAAGCACGTCGGCTTTGGTCATGTTCAATTGGGTCCCACGCGGGTGCAGTAAGCCTTGAATATCCCAATCACCTCGCCGATGGTGTTGGGCGCTACACCCAGTCCGGTACAGGCTCCTGCTGAGATTGTGTTGGAGGAAGTCACGAACGGATAGCTGCCGAAGTCGATGTCGAGCAGGCTGCCCTGTGCACCCTCCGCGAGTACGCGCTTGCCCTCACGCAGCTTGCGGTTGAGGTGGTGTTCTGAATCGATGACGGTGAGTTCGCGAATGCGCTCCACGCTCTTCATCCAGGCGGCTTCCTTTTCGGCAATGTCAAATTCAAAAGTGTACTGTTCGAGTATGCGCAGGTGCTTGGCCTTGAGGGCCTGGTACCTTTCGGCAAAATCAGCCGCAAACAGATCGCCCACCCGAAGACCGTTTCGCCCGGTCTTGTCCATATAGGTTGGACCAATACCTTTTAAGGTCGATCCGATTTTTTTAGTTCCTTTTTCAGCCTCTGATGCTGAGTCGAGTACGCAATGGGTGGGTAGAATGAGGTGCGCTTTTCGCGAAATGTAAAGTCGTGAATTAATGTCCACGCCCATTTTTTCCAATGCGTCGATTTCCCTCGCCAAAATCACGGGGTCAATTACCACTCCGTTGCCCACTATGTTCTCTTTTTCGGGGTGAAATATTCCCGAGGGTATGGTATGTAGCACGTGTTTTATATCGTTAAACTCCAGGGTGTGACCGGCATTGGGGCCGCCTTGAAATCGGGCGATAATGTCGTAATCAGGGGTGAGCACATCCACAATTTTTCCCTTGCCCTCGTCTCCCCACTGAAGGCCCAATAGCACGTCAACTTTTTTCTGCATGGTTATTTGCTTGCCGTTTGGTCAAAGTGCAACATAGCTTCTGCCGTGGTAGCCTTCATGGTGAATACGGTGTGAAGTTTGGTTACCGTAAAAAGCGAATGAATACGCGGCGTGGCACCTGCTACAACAGCGTCTCCGCCCATGTTGCGCGTCTTATTCATCATATTGATCAGGATATTGAGTCCGGTGGAGTTCATGTATTCCAACCCGGTCAGGTCGATCACAAATTGCTTGGTGCCCTTGCCGAGTTCCTCTTCTACTTCCATGCTCACTTCTACGGCTTCGGCCTTATCCACGAGGCGACCCTCCATGGTGAGCACCGCAGTGCCCTCTTTTTCTGTAATTTGGTATGAAAATGCCATATGGTTTAAATAAGGGGGTTAAACAGGGATTGATTGGTTATTTACTGTCGGAGTCTTCCGTGGTCTCTACCTCGTCTGTATTGCCTTCGGACGACCGCACGGCATAAAAGTAAAGGCTGTGGTGCATCACTTTGACATCAAATATTTCTTCGATGGTCTTTTTGATTGTTTCGATCCGGGGGTCGCAAAATTCCAATACCTCGCCCGTGTCGGTGCAAATTACGTGATCGTGCTGTTTGTATTCGTGAGATTTTTCGAACTGAGCGATGTTTTTGCCAAATTGATGCTTTCGCACCAAATTACAGGCGAGCAGCAAATCGATGGTGTTGTAAAGGGTGGCACGACTTACGCGGTAGTTCTTGTTTTTCATTTTGATATAGAGGGATTCTATATCGAAATGGCCTTCGTAAGCGTAAATTTCGTGGAGTATAGCAAAGCGCTCGGGGGTTTTCCGGTGCCCGTTTTGTTCCAGATAAGCTGAAAAAATCTGCTTGACCTTGCTCTGAATTTCTAAATTGTTCGCCATGGATAATAAACAACAAAGCTACATAAATAGCCGCATTCCACCTTATTTTCACATCATTTTCGATGGTGGGTGTCGTAGGCCTCTCCGCGGGTCACGGTGAGTACACCCTCCACTTTCCTCAATTTTGCCATCAGGCTCTTAAGGTGATCGGTATCGTATACATACACCGCCACGCGCCCGTCAAAAACGCCATCGTTGCTCTCAAAACTTATGGCTTTCATGTTCACGTTGAGGTCATTGGAGATGGTCTGCGTAATGCTGTTTACCAAGCCAATGTCGTCAATACCCTTGAAAATGAGCTCGGCGACAAATTCCTTCTCCTTTTGACTCAGCCATTTGGCGCGAATGATGCGATATGCATAATTTGAGCGCAATTGCACGGCATTGGGGCAGTTGTTTCTATGTATTTTGATACCCTCATTGATGGTTACAAAGCCGAATACATCGTCGCCCGGTATTGGATTGCAGCACTGGGCCAGCTTATAAGGCACGTCTTTTTCATCGTCGCCGATGATCAGCATGTCTTTTGAAATGGCTTTGCCCGAGTGCTCCGATTTCTTGGAAACCTTCTCCTCGGCATGCTCTTTTGCTTCGAATGAGAGCACCCCGCTTTCAACCTTAAATCCCTTGAGCTTTTTCAGTGAAATTTTTCCCTTAGAGATATCCTGGTAGAGGTCGGTCGCTGATTTGTATTTGTAAAATTGCTCGAGCACCGCCACGTTTGAGGAGCTGAAGTCGGCGCCCATGCTTTTAAACTTGCGCTGCACCATTTCCCGGCCCAGGCTTGCTACTTTCTTTTCCTCTTCCTTCAGCGCGGTCTTGATCTTTGATTTTGCCTTGGCGGTCACCACGTAGTTCAGCCAATCTTCTTTGGCTTTCTGCTTTTTGGAGGTGATGATTTCGATCTGATCCCCACTTTTCAGCACGTGGCTCAGTGGCACCAGTTTTTGATTTACTTTGGCGCCTATACACGCCTGTCCAACCTGGGTATGAATCTCAAAGGCAAAGTCGAGGGCCGTTGCACCCGATGGCAAGGTTTTTAAATCGCCGTTTGGGGTAAACACAAAAATCTCGTCGCTGAAAAGGTTGAGCTTGAAATCGTCGATGAAATCAATGGCTCCGCTATTATTGTTATCGAGCATCTCTCGAATGCGTGTCAGCCAGGTGTCGAGCTTTGATTCGCCATCCTGCTGTCCTTTATACTTCCAGTGGGCCGCATACCCCATTTCGGCAATCTCGTCCATACGCTCGGTGCGTATCTGCACTTCCACCCACTTTCCCGTAGGGCTCATCACAGTGGTGTGAAGCGACTCATACCCGTTGCCTTTTGGGGTGCTGATCCAGTCGCGAAGCCGGTCGGGGTTGGGCTGGTAAAAGTCGGTGACCATGGAGTACACTTTCCAGCAGTCCGCCTTTTCTTTATCGGGAGGGGTGTCCAAAATGATGCGGATCGCGAATAGGTCGTAAATCTCCTCGAAGGGAATTCCCTTGCGGTAGACTTTGTTCCAAATGCTGGATATCGACTTGGGACGACTTTTAATGGTGTACTTGAATCCTTCCGCATCCAGAACCCTGGTGATAGGTAAGGTAAACCGATTGATAAATCGGGTGCGAACGCCTTGACCTTTCTTCAGTTTGCCGACTATTTCGTCGTATTGGTCCGGCTCCGTGTACTTCAATGCGAGGTCTTCCAGTTCCGACTTGATCGAGTACAGCCCCAGCCTGTGTGCCAGCGGAGCGTACATGTACTGGGTTTCACTGGCTATCTTCAGCTGCTTGTCGCGGCGCATCGACTCCAGGGTCCGCATGTTGTGCAGCCGGTCGGCCAGTTTGATCAGTATCACCCTCACATCATCGCTCAGGGTGAGGAGCATCTTTTTGAAATTCTCGGCCTGAATACTGACCGTGTTGTCAAAGATGTCTGAAATCTTGGTCAGCCCGTCGATGATCTGCCTTACCTTAGGCCCGAAGAGATGGTCGATGTCATCGAGGGTAATATCGGTATCTTCCACAGTGTCGTGGAGCAGGGCTGCAATGATGGCCGTAGTGCCCAGACCGATCTCTTCGGCAGTGATGCGCGCCACGGCAATGGGGTGGTATATGTATGGCTCTCCCGATTTTCGACGCATGTCTTTGTGAGCGTCCAGGGCGAGGTCAAAGGCCTTTCGAATTTGCTTTTTATCGTCCGGAGATTTGGAATACTTGGCCACGCGGAGCAGGCTCCGATAGCTCGCGAGAATTTCTTTTTTCTCTTTCTCCAAATCGATATTCAGCTCCATAAAGCAATTTCCTCAGGGGATTACAGATCTGTAAATGCGGGCAGCACTTTGGATCGCACCTCACCAAAACCGATGCGAACTCCGTCTTTCTTACAATGTCCGCGCATGACTACCTCGTCGCCGTCGTTGATAAATTTGCGCGTGCTGCCATCTTTTAAGGTTACGGGCTTGGTGCCGCGCCAGCTGATTTCAAGCATTGAGCCGAAGCTGTCGGGCGTTTTTCCCGAGATGGTTCCCGAGGCGAGCATGTCACCGCACCTGATGTTGCAGCCGTTTACACTGTGGTGCGCGAGCTGCTGATTCATGTTCCAGTACATGTATTTGTAGTTCGATCGGCACACCACGTTTTCCTCACCACCTTCAGGGACGATGGCCACTTCGAGGTTGATGTCAATGTTTTTATCGCCGCTGTACCGCAAATAGGGGAGCACCTCAGGCTCTTGCTCGGGCCCGGGGGTGCGGAATGCGTCGAGGGCGTCGAGGGTCACCACCCATGGCGATACAGATGAGGCAAAGCTCTTTGCCAGAAACGGCCCCAGTGGCACGTATTCCCACTTCTGAATGTCGCGGGCCGACCAGTCGTTAAACAGCAACATGCCGAATATAAAGTCGTCGGCTTCGGCGGTGGAGATGCGCTCCCCGAGGGGTTTACCGTCGAATGTTACAAAGGCGGCTTCAAGTTCAAAATCCAGCAGCTTGGTCGGACCGAATACGGGCGGCGCACTGTCGTCGGGGCGGGTTTGGCCCATGGGGCGGCGCACTGGTTCGCCCGATACCACAATCGATGAACTGCGGCCGTGGTAGGCCACGGGTAGGTGGCGCCAGTTGGGCAGCAGAGCATTGTCCGGATCGCGAAACATGGTACCCACATTGGTGGCATGCTCCATGCTCGAGTAGAAGTCGGTATAATCGCCCACTTCCACAGGCATCAACATTTCGACATCTGCAGCGGGTTTTAGCACAGCCTTGGTGTGGCTTTCGTTATCTCGCAGGTGAGCTGTGTCCTGATCCATCAATTCGCTGATGGCATTCCGCAGGCGACGCATGGAAGCTTTACCCTGCTTCATGAGCGTGTTGAGATAAGGGCCTGCAAAATCGGTGAGCTCAAAGCCCATGCCTTCCAGGTACCCCAATTCGCAAAGCTTGTAGAGGTCTATGATTTGGTCGCCGATGGCGGAGCACACCCGGTGAGCAGTGCTCTTATCGCGGTACACGCCGAAGGGCAGGTTTTGAATCGGGAAATCAGAATTTTCAGATACGCTGACCCACGATTTCTTCGCGGGATCGTTGGCGTTAATGTCCATAGAAATTATCGGTTTTATGCGGTTATGTGTTCTGCAAAAAGCGGGAATTCACGCATCATGGCATGTACTTCTGCTTTGATGTCGCTGAGCGCTGCGTCGTCGTCTTTGTGCTCAAGGGTGCGGTCGATCAGATCGACAATGGGCTCCATGTGCGACTCCACGAGGCCGCGGGTGGTGATGGCCGGCGTACCAATGCGCATACCACTGGTTACAAACGGCGACTTGTCGTCGAAGGGCACCATGTTCTTATTCACGGTGATGTCGACTTTGATCAATGTGTTTTCAGCTTCCTTGCCGGTGACGTTTTTCGACCTCAGGTCGATCAACATGCTGTGGTTGTCGGTGCCTCCGGAAATGATGTGGTAGCCACGGTCCGTGAATGCTTTTGCCATGGCTTGAGCATTGGCGATGACCTGCTTGCCGTAGGTTTTGAATTCGGGGGTCAGCGCTTCTCCAAAAGCCACGGCCTTGGAGGCGATCACGTGCTCGAGAGGTCCGCCTTGGGTGCCGGGAAATACTGCAGAATCGAGCAGGGCCGACATCTTGCGGATTTCGCCTTTTGGATTTTTCAGCCCAAAGGGATTGTCAAAATCCTGACCCATCATAATGATGCCCCCACGTGGGCCCCTGAGGGTTTTGTGTGTGGTGGAAGTGATGATGTGGCAGTGGGGCAGGGGGTCGTTGAGCAACCCGGCCGCGATCAGCCCGCTCGGGTGCGAGATATCTGCCAAAAGCAGGGCTCCGATCTCATCTGCGATTTTACGAAGGCGCGCGTAATCCCAATCCCGCGCGTATGCCGAAGCGCCGCAAATCAGCAATTTGGGCTTTTCTTCTTTGGCCTTGGCCTCGAGCACATCGTAGTCGATGCGCCCGGTTTCTTTTTCTACCCCGTAAAAGACAGGATCGTATAACTTTCCTGAATAATTGACGGGCGAACCGTGGGTGAGGTGACCGCCGTGGCTGAGGTCGAAGCCCATGATTTTATCGCCCGGATTGAGCACGGCAAGCATGACGGCAGCATTGGCCTGAGCGCCGCTGTGAGGCTGCACATTGGCCCATGCCGCACCAAAAAGTTCTTTGAGTCGCTCGATGGCGAGCACTTCGGTTTGATCCACGAATTCGCATCCGCCGTAATACCTCTTGCCCGGAAGGCCTTCGGCGTATTTATTGGTCATCACCGAGCCCATGGCTTCCATCACCTGATTGCTTGCGAAGTTTTCTGAAGCAATGAGTTCTATGCCTTCTGTTTGGCGGCGTTTTTCGTTTTCGATGATCTCGAATACAGCGGTATCTCTTTTCATATGGGTTATATCTTTCCTGAACGTCAAAATTAGCAATTCCTGCCGTAAAGGTTAATTTTGTAGCCATGCAATCTTCACAATCCGAAGGAGTACAAATGCCCGAAATGGCCAAAGGCCGATATGTTGTTCTTTTCGACGGCTATTGCAATCTCTGTAATGGCGCAGTGAGATTTGTGCTCAAGCGCGATCGGAAGAACATATTCGACTTTGCCGCCCTTTCGTGGCCCATCGGCGAAGCATTACAAAGTAAATTTCCCGAGCTCAAAGATGTGGACAGCATTGTGCTCTACGACGGAGATCGGGTGTTTGTAAAAAGCGACGCCGCCCTCAAGATAGCGGGCAAGCTCGGAGGACTTTGGCCTGCCGCGGGTGTCTTTTGGATCGTACCACGCTTCGTCAGAGATGCCGTCTACAGCTGGGTGGCCCGCAATCGCTACAGGTGGTTTGGCAAGAAAGATACATGCATGATGCCAAGTCCTGAGACGGAGAGGCGATTCCTGAAAGACAAATAAAAGAAGACATAAAAAAAGGGGCACCGTAGTACCCCCTTTTTCGTGCTACAAGTCTTACAACTTGCTTATTTAGAATGTGTTAATTTAGTGGAGAGTCTGATTCAGAAAGTTCATTATCAAGGCGCACGCGGAATTGAAAAGCAAGGAATTGACATCAGTCAATGACTGTTTTCAATCCAAGTGCAACGCCGAGAATGGGCTTTCTGGGCAGAGGCTAGTTAGCTGCTAAGTATTCAGCCACACCTTCGTGCGATGCATTCATACCTGATTTTCCTTTTTCCCAGTTGGCGGGGCACACTTCACCTTTCTCTTCGAAAAACTGAAGGGCATCCACCATGCGCATGGCTTCATCCACGTTGCGTCCAAGGGGAAGATCGTTCACTACCTGGTGGCGAACCACTCCTTCCTTATCGATGAGGAAGAGTCCGCGGTAAGCAACGAGCTCGCCGTCTGCCTGAAGCATTCCTTCTTCATCGTAAAAGTAATCTCCTGTGAGAACGTCGTAATTGTGGGCAATGGTTTTGTTGGTGTCGGCCACTAGGGGGTAAGTAATTCCTTTGATTCCACCGTGATCTTTATCGAGCTGTAACCAGCCCCAGTGCGATTGTTCAGTGTCGGTCGATACTGCTACCAATTCTACGCCGCGTTCGCGAAAATCTTCGATGCGCGACTGAAAGGCGTGGAGTTCAGTGGGGCATACGAAGGTGAAGTCTTTCGGATAAAAGAATAACAATACATACTTGTTACCGATATACTGTTTCAATGAAAATTTTTCGTCCATTTCTTCGCCATTTATTACGGCTGTGGCTTCGAAATGCGGTGCTTTTTTTCCTACGAGAACTGACATGTTTTTTTCTGTTTTTAAATTCACTACAAAGATAGGGCGACCCTTCGCAGTCTGCGACCAAACGGGATAAGAATAATCTATAAGGGTATAGATTTGCCCGCCGTCAAAAGCGGGTCGACACCCAAACGAGACCGAGCCCTAAAAGAATGGCCACTGTTTTTTTGATATTGAATTTGTGGTGCTCTTCCGCTTCGAAGATGATCGTCGTGCTCACGTGGAGAAATATACCGACGGCAACTGAGAGCATAATGGCGTACAGTCGGGTGGCATCGCCGTCGAAATCTGTGAGTAGTGAATGTCCCGCCCACATCCCCAGCGGAGTGGCTGTAGCATAGAGGGCTGTCATGGCCAGGGTTTTAACCTTGCTTTCGTAATAGTAATAGAGCAGGGCTGCAAGTGCCAATGCTTCCGGAACTTTGTGAATGGCTATTCCAATCAGTAGCGCATTGCTGTGACCGTGTTCATGGCTATGGCTGTGCCCGTGATCGTGCAGCCCGGCAAGGTCGCCACCGGCAAGGGGCAGGCCCTCGATCAATGAGTGCATTACCAGGCTGAGGTAGATGCCCAAGGGAAAAAGCCCGCGTACCTTGTCGCTGTGGTGAATGTGACCGTGCTCCACGCCTCTGGAGAAATATTCCAGAACGAGCTGAAGTAAAAAACCCGCCAGAATATACATCCCCGCTTCCTCGGCCAGGTGGTGGTATATCTCTGGCATCAGGTGAAGGATGGCAAGGGCAAAAAGATAAGCCCCGGTGAAAGCGAGAACCACCTTTACATCTTTGGTGATGCGCCCCTGGAGAGAAACCCCCAAAAAGCCTCCCAGCATAGCAGCCCCAATCAACACGAAAATTTCGATGTAACTCATTTGAATTTTCTTGCTATGATGATGAGACGCGGTGACGTTTCCGGAATGAAACGGGTCAGCGAGTAGTTTCCGAATACGTCCAGAAGTTCGAATCCGCTTTGCGCTAAAAGTCCCGCGAAGTCTTGCTTATCCAGTGCTTTGACGCGCTCTTCAAAATGAAAAGTTTCGAGGCCGTCTATCACCTCTATTTTTTTCACAATCATGCCGGAGTCAATGCTTCTGGCAATGTTAAACGTCACATTATTAATGACTTGTGTTTCGCTTTCCACGAGTGTGTTTTTAAGCAATTCGGCGTTGAGGTAATCGATGAATACACGGCCTTTGTTTTTCAGATTGGCGTTGGTAGCGCGCAGCACGCGTAGGTTCTCGTCCATGCTGTCGAAGTAGCCGAAACTGGTAAACAAATTGACAGCTAGGTCGTATCGCTCCTGATCAAGCGGCTCACGCATGTCGTGAATGGCAAACCGCAATTTATCGTTTTCGAAAGCCTTGGCGTATGCGATGTTTTGGTCAGAGATGTCAATGCCGGTGACATCATATCCTTTCTGATTCATGTAAATGCTGTGTCGGCCTTTACCACAGCCTAAATCGAGAATTTTGTAGTGAGCGGGCGGATTAAGGTACTTTAAAAAATGGTCAATAAAGGCAGCTGCTTCCTCATGATCACGGCGCCGATAGAGCATATGATAATAAGGAGAGTTGAACCACGATTTGAACCAATTTTCAGTCTTCATACAGAAGCAAGAGCAGCTTTTTTTTCAAAGTGCGAAGCTACGTAATCTTTGGACTAAATTAATCCGAGTCCGCAATACACTCAGGTGGCTGATTCATCAATTTCGACACCAACTCCTTGGAGCGCTGAAAGCCCGGGGGTGCTCAGCTCTAAACCCCGTGTATCGGCCTATCAGGCGCGGAGTCCTGCTGCGTCGGGATGACTGTCTACCGGGATTAAGGCGGGGTTTTGATAAGGAAGTCCTTTAATCAAGTCTTTAGATCAGGCCAAAGACATGATCGAAGGCATTATCAGAGGCATGACTGCAGTCATAATAGCGGACTTTATGGACAGACACTAATTAACACAACCATGATGAAAGTTTGAAAGTCCTTACATTTGGCGGCCTGAGACAAATATCTATATTTGACCAAAAGCAACCCAGTTGACCCAAATCCAAGAAGTTTTTGACCTGTACGACTCCATGGAGCGTAAAAATATCATGCTCTCCTTCAAGGGCGACATGTCTACAGATTTGCTTACGTCTATCCTTCAGCTTATAGAAAATAAGCTCGACCGGTTCGGTGAAAGCCCCAAAATTAAAAGGCGGATGTTTAACATCTTGGTCGAATGCCTGCAAAACCTCTATCACCACATAGATCAGCCGCCGCTTGCAGCTGACGGAAAGCCGCGGCCCTCTGTGATCGTTATGATCGCTAAAAATATTACGGGCTATTCCATCATCACCGGCAATTATGTTTTGAATGACAATGCCGAGGCGCTCAAAAATCGCCTTGAGGAGATCAATGGTATGACCGCCGATGAGGTAAAAAAACTTTATAAATCAGTGCTTGCCGACGGCAAAATGTCGGACAAGGGAGGAGGAGGACTGGGAATGATCGACATCGCAAGAAAAAGTGGTGAAAAACTTGATTTCGGCTTTATTCCTTTCGAAGACGGAAGTACTTTCTTTAGCCTCAATGTCAAGGTTAAACAAGATTGACAAAAACATAACCATGGAAAATATCAAGATTGAGGGCACAACTAAAACGCCAAACGTTGAGTTCAATAAAGAGACGGGCGAGCTTATCATTCAGGGAAGATCTATCCCCGAAAACTCTATAGATTTTTACAAGCCGCTTATTGACTGGATCGACGCTTACGCGCTTCAGCCCGCAGGCGCAACTACTGTTCATATGCGTCTGGAGTACTTCAACACGAGCAGCTCAAAATGCATATTCGATGTTTTTAAAAAGCTCGAATCTATTAAAAAATCGGGAAAGGATATTGCAGTAAATTGGCATTATGAGGAGGACGATGAAGACATGCTCGAAGCGGGTGAGGATTACGATGCCATCATCGATTTAGAGTTCAAAATGGTCATGGTTCCCGAAAGGTAAGCTAACCTGATCTTTTAGCGCACCTTCCGCCTTTTATTGTTGTACTTTTCGGTGGCGATTTCTATTCGCTTCGAAGCTGGCAATACCATAGCGAAAAGCCCTTCAGTTCTTTTGAGCAGAAAGGGAAAAACATTGAGGAAAAGACACAACGCCAGAAATGAAGTCATTCCCCATAACACCAGTAGATTGGCGGTGAAAGTATCGATGAATTTTCCAAAGAGATTTTTGGCAGGAGCGTAAAAATGTGAACTAAAGAAATCTGTGCCGTATGGCATTAGGTAAATCAAATCCTTCTTTTGGATCAGTTCTCCATTGTATTCAGCGATGTAATTCAGGTCATTGCGGTTGGTTGCAAAATTCTCTAGCTGATCGTTTTTGTGGTTGTTGAAAAGCGCGCGGTAGACCTCGTTCTGCTCTTCGGTGCGTGTCATGGCGTACACGGTGTTCTCTTTTTCGGCATCAGCCTTTAAGTATACCCGCTTGTAGTGCTCGGTGAGTTGACGCAAGTGCTCCTTGAGCATTTCGAGTACTTCTGAAGTAATGCGGTCGGGCGTTAAGTCGTTCACCTTTTCGAATCGCATTCCGCTCAGGAAGGCATTTTCCTTTGAGATTTCATTGCGCAATACGGTGAGTTCGCGTTCGAGCTCTGCGGCTGCGGCTTCATCGTCCATAATGCGTCCCACCTTGCCTGCTTTGTTTTTCAGCTCGGTGATCCAGTAATCTTTTTTCCAGTTCGAAAATTTCTTTCGGCGCTCCAATTCGAAAAACTCTTTCTCGTAATCGTTCCATTTGAATTGTGTTACGGCAATGGCCTCATAAGCCCAGCGGCTTGCCATTATATTTCCAATCCATGGAACTCCGCTTTGAGAGGCAAAAATGGGATTGAGGCGGTCGAATTTCACAATGATTCCACTGAAAAGCAGCTGAGGAATAATCACGACGGGAATTAGGATATAAATGACTTTGGCAGAGTTGAAACTCGCAGAAATATTTAGTCCCAATACATTTGCGAAAGCACAAGCCGAGAACAAGATGCCCCAGTAGGGGAGGGTCATCCCTTTGATTTCGAGGATGGAGTTGCCGATCCATACGAAAAGCAGCATCTGCACGGCCGAAATGGCAAACATGATTCCGATTTTGCTGGTGAGGTAACTTCCCCGACTCAAATTCAAAAATGCCTCGCGGCGCCTTATTTTCTTATCGCGGATGATCTCTTCAGAGCTCACTGTGAGACCTATAAAGATTGCCACAATCACCGAGATAAAAATATACACGGGGATGTTCTCATTTTCTCGAAATACATAACCCGTGTTTTGAGCTCCCGGGTTGATAAAACGCATAAAAAATGCAAGGATCATAGCCAGCACAGGGGCCTCCAACAGGTTGATCAGAACATACTGTCGGTTGGTGAGCTTTGACAGCAGATCACGCTTTACGAAAACACTTAATTGCTTGAGCTTTCCCGGAATGTCAAAATGGCTTTGAGGCACCTCAGAAATTTCCTCTTCGTACTTGTCAAACTTTTCGAGATTTTTGCGGTAGAGCCTGTTCCATTCCGCAGGGTCAATTTTTCGCTCTGTGGTCAGATTTCCGAATTCATCGACCACCTTGGCTTCAATGATATTGAAAATTTCCTCGGTCTTGATGTTGCCGCAGGTGTTGCACTCTGCAGAGTCGGAATCAATGTGATTTACCATCTGCTTGAAATACATGATACTGTCTATAGGATGCCCGTAGTAAATCGGATAGCCTCCCTGATCGAGCAGCATGAGCATGTCGAACATTTTGAAAATGTCGGCCGAAGGTTGATGAATCACGGTAAAGATCAACTTGCCTTTTAAGGTAAGTTCCTTGAGTAAGTCCATGATGCTCCCGGATCAGTTCCAGTGCAATGTTGAGACGCTTGCGCTGCCCGCCACTGATGGTTTTGTCGAGTGGGTTGCCAACTTTGAGGCTCCGGGTTTCAATAAGTCCGAGGGTACCCAGGAGATCGTCAACCAGCTCGGTGATTTCTTCATCTTTCTTTCCACCGAAGCACAGCTTGGCATTGTAAAACAAGTTTTGAAAAACAGTGAGCTCGTCGATCAGCAAATCGTCTTGTGCAACATAGCCGATGAGTCCTTCAATTTTGCTTGATTCACGGTGAATGTCTACACCGTTGATCGATACCGTTCCCGTATTGGGGCGCAGATTTCCATTAAGTACATTCAGAAGGGTGGATTTGCCACTGCCGCTTGCCCCCATGATGCCCACCAAATGGCCTGACTCTTCTTTAATGTTGATTTCGTGAAGACCAATATTGCCCTGCTTAAATTTATAACCAACACCAATTCCGCGAAATGTGATTTTCTCACGGTTTTTGTCCGTCAGAAATACACCGATAATGTCGCTGTAATAAATGGGCTTGATCTTGGGGCCGCGAATAGCAGCACCCTGATTGAGCACGTAGAAACGATCGTTTACAATGAGCTGTCCGCTCAGGGTGTAAGATTTTGCCGCACCCATGTACTTGATGAAATGCAGGTTTACGCCCGGTATGCGGAGCACCCTGATGTATCCTTCCATGCCCGGAGCCAGTAAGTGCTTGCCGAATACGGATTCTGAGTCAGTGGCATCGGTGATGTACATCACATTTGAAGATTCGATGAGCTCAGTTTCGTCTTCCTGCACGAAGTACTTGGCAAGCCCGTATTCCTCCATGTCGAAGTTGAAGGTAGAGGCCACGGTATTCACAAACTCCTCTTCTTCCTCATTGACATTATCGTGGGTGAAGACGAATTCGAGCAGTCGAATCAGTACAATAGTTTTTTGCCTTCGGGTGAGCTCCTCATTGATCTGGGTGCAGATGCGGAGCACTTTTACAGAATTAACTGAAGTGCGCTTTTGCTTCCCGTCTTTTGACGCCGATACTTTTTGATAGGTCTCGAGGTACTTATCAAAAAGATTGAGGTTTTTGCTGACCAGATTTGCCGGAAGACGCTCCCTCAAGAAGGATTCGACAATTTCGCGGCCACTGATATCTTCCTTGACAGATGAATCAACCCTGGCGATAATCGCAAAAAGTTGGATCAGTGCATTAAGTATCCTTTCGCTCATGGATGGTTTAAGAGGAGGTTCATAAAAAAAGCGTCCCGGAGTCGAGACGCTTTTTTTAATCGGGCTCTTTTTGACCCTCAGCGCTCAAATCCAATCAATAATACGGCGCATCCCGAAGTTTGTTTCAAAAGGTCAAGACGGGCTTCAATACGCACGCTCAAGGTGGATTCTATTTCGAAATCCCAATAGGGGGTGTTGTGGTGTTCTTCGTTGGTAAACATAAGGTTGTCTTTTTCATCGAAAAGGGAAAAAACAAGCTGCTCTTTCTCCAAACCGCTGAAGGCGATGATTCGATAGCGCGATCCGCCGTAGAAAGTGGTGTGAAATTCGGCGATCTGTTCGTCAAAAATCAAGGCGCGGTAAGATTGTCCATCGGGTACAAAGCGATCACTCATGTATCGATCGGCGTATTGGGCAGTGGTGTCGCACTGGGCCGCAAGTTCCGCAGGCGCACAAAGGCAAACAAAAAATACGGAAAATGCGAGGGTGTAAAATGTTTTCAGCTTCATCGTTTTATCCTGTTATAATAATATTGCGCAATTTGGCTACCCTCTCTTTGATAAGTTCAAAGGTCTCATCGCTCATTTGATACTTCGATACGCTTTTGATCGAAGTGGTTTTTTTCTGTGTGTTGGTTACAGGTTCCACGTATTCATATTGCTTTTCAACGGAATTGTACGCGAGTGAAAGCTCACGAAGTAGCTCCATGACTTCTCCCGATTTGAATTCATCTTCGGCGGTATCCTCGAGCACGTCAATCAAGGTCTTTACAGTTTGCCCTTGCTCGGCAAGGCGGTCTCGTGAGGCCTTGGTTCCACCCGCGGCAGCAATTGCAGTGAGGTGGGTGGCCTCGGCCCAGCCACCTATCAGCACGTAGGCAGCAATGTCGTATCGTTCATTTTCCTTGAGGTATTGGTCGGCTTCGCTGTAAAACTTTCCACTCAGTAGGAGCAGGGAGTCAGCATTGCCCACGTTTGCACCCAGCCGTTGAACCAGGTTTTGGTCAATGGCGCCCAGAATACCCAACAGGCGGGAGAGCTTGTCTACACCTTTGTAAAATCTAAGTGCTGATTGGCCGTCATCGTAGAGCGAGCTATAAGCCATATCGGTGCCGTACACCCCTAGGTTCATCGCCTGGGAAGCTTTAGACACGTAATCGCCGAAGTTGTCGAGGTTACTCAGGTCATCGCGGTTGAAAGGAACGTCCGCATTCCTTATGAGCAGGGCCGTTTGCACAGGCGATGGGATGCTGAACAGTTTGCCGGACACATTGACAAGGTTCGATTTGGTACTGTCCACATCGACAGTAGTTACTTCATCACCGCTGCGCAGGCCCTGTTCGCCGCACGAAAAGAGAACTGCTCCCGCTAAGGCGGCGAAAAATAAGTGTGGAATGCGTTGTTTCATATGTTGAATCTTTGGCGTGAATACAGATCGGGGATGAAAGTATAAAAAAAATGCGGCCCGCCCATGCTAAAGCAGAACCTGCGACCTGCCGGCTCAGTGCCATATACTGTTTTGTTTGAGCCCATGTTTCAAAATAATGGCCGACACCACCACAACGCCGGCGCACCACGCCGCTTCGATCCACTCGGCAAAAATTAATTTCCCGGTCAGGAATAGTACTCCATAAGTAAACGCCACTGCCGACAACCAGCAAACCAACAAGATGCCAATGTTGCTTTTGGGCATGGTGATTCCACTGCCCGGAACTCGCCAATTGCCGTCAGGGCGCACCCTTTCGTAAAATTTGATCAGCGTGGCGTTGGTCTCCGGCCGCGTGAGGTAGGTCACCGCAATCCAAGCCAACGTAGTAAAGCCTACGGTGAGAAAAAAACTGTTGGGAAACTCCATTCCAAGTGCATACCGTGATACAGCGTAAGCCAAAAAAGGGGCCACCGTAGCTGTAATCTCCGACCACGCATTGATGCGCCACCAATACCAGCGCAATATCAACACCAGGCCCAGTCCCGCGCCGCATTCCAAAATGAATTGCCACACACCGCTGATGCTGGTGATCAGAAAGGTGATGCCCAGGCCCGATGCCATCAGCAGCAAGGTCACCACTTGGGAGGCAATCACATAGGTGCGCTGCTTGGCGTCAGGCCGCACAAAGCGCTTCCAAAAATCGTTGACCAGATATCCCGCACCCCAGTTGAGCTGTGTGGAAATGGTGCTGAGATAGGCCGCGAGAAAAGCGGCGAGGAGTACACCTTTCAGGCCCGTCGGCAGAAAGTCTTTCATGGCCCGCACATAGCCGATGCGCAGCTCACTGCCCTCGAGATTGGGATAGAGTACCAGGCAGCAGAGCGCCACCAAAATCCACGGCCAGGGCCGAAGGCAGTAATGCGCCACCTGAAAAAGCAGGGTGGCGTACACGGCGCCTTTCTCGGTTTTTGTGCTCATCATGCGCTGCGCCACGTACCCGCCGCCGCCGGGCTCCTGCCCGGGGTACCAGCTGCTCCACCACTGCACGCCCATGTAGGCAAAAAAGGCCCCGAAGCTGATGGCCAGCGTTTCCGAAGCCGAGCCTTCGCCAATTTGAGGAAGAAAGTTGAACGTGGCCGGCGGAAGGGCTTCCTTCAGGCCCGATATGCCCCCGATCTGCGGGCTCTGCACCACGAGGTAGGCGAGGATGGCGGTGCCGAGGATAGCAAAGCAAAACTGAACCACGTCAGTCACGGCCACACCCCAAATACCCGACAGCGCTGTATAAGCCGCCGCCAGGAGCATAAGCCCCGCCAGCACCGAATAGGTGACCAGTGGCTCGAAAGCAAAAAACTCGGTGAGGATCGTAATCATGGCCAGGTTTACCCAGCCGATGATGAGGACGTTCATAAACAGACCGAGGTACACGGCTTTGAATCCGCGCAATATAGCTGCGGGACGTCCACCGTACCGCAACTCGATGAGCTCGATCTCGGTGAGAACCCCGGCGCGCCTCCACAGCTTTGCAAAAAAGAAAGTGGTCAGCATGCCTCCGGCCAGGAAACTCCACCACAGCCAGTTGCCTGAAATGCCGTTCTGCCCCACCAACTCCGTGACCGCCAGAGGTGTGTCTGCTGCAAATGTGGTGGCAACCATGGAAATACCCGCCACGAGCCAGGGCATGGAGCGATCGCCGAGGAAGAAGCTTTCCAGACTCTTCGAGGCGCGCTTTCGGAAATAAAGCCCGATCAGCAAGCTGAAAAGCAAAAATCCGACAATGATGAGCCAATCGATGTAGTGGAGGGCCATGTGCGAAAAATTCTGCGCCAAAGTAAGACTTTCCGAAGGCGGGAATCGCTGCTCTCTTAAAAACTTCTCAGACCTGGAAGTTGGAAAAAAAGGGGAGGCTCCAATAGGCTGCTTGGTACGGCCCCCATTTGCAGAACGGGGGCGGCTCCTAAGTGGCGGGAAAATACATAGGCCGTCATAGTTGATTTAACCAAAGCCCGTTGAGTGGTTGAAATCGCTCAAAATCCATATCAGTAAGATCGTCACATCGAGTGTTTTTTCAGGCCTTTAAAATTTTCCTTTTCAAAGAGATGTTGATGCCTGAAAAAATTTATCGAGATGCTTCCTAAAGGATAATTTTCTTTGTTCACTCCTGTCTTTTAATCATCTCGATACATTTTTCAGTCCAAGAGCAGCTTGCGCAAATTGTGATGTCCGCGTGGACTGAAAAACACTCGATGTGACGATCATGATGAGTTAAAATTTTAGAGTAAACAGTCTCATTTACAACTTATTTATCCATAATTCAGCCGCTCAACAAGTTAATCATAATTATCTGCGAAGCCTTGCAGCCAAATGTAAGTGAGACTGCGGCGAAGCATCTGAATTCCCTACCTTCGCAATCCTCCATGGACACTTGGTTTACCGAAATTATTCTCCCGTTGGCATTGCCCAACACCTTTACTTACAGGCTTCCTCGAAATATGGAGGGCTTTGTGGAGCAGGGTATGCGCGTGGTGGTGCCTTTCGGCAAAAAGCTGATGACCGGCGTGGTCGCAGAGCTGCACACAAAACCCCCGAAAGGCTACACGGCCAAGTATGTCGACGCCCTGCTCGACGAGTATCCCGTGGTGAATCCCGAGCAGCTGAAGTTTTGGAACTGGATGGCCGACTACTATATGTGCCACCGAGGGGAGGTGCTACTCGCCGCCTTGCCCGTAGGGCTAAGGTTGAGCAGCGAGAGCCGCTACATCATCAATCCCGCATTTGACGGGAGTTTGGGGGAATGGCCCGACCGGGAGCGCTCCCTCATTGAGGCCCTCGCCGAGCGCGAGGTCATGTCGCCCGATGAGGTATCGGATTTTCTCGGCATCAAA
>JAIVHQ010000108.1 GCA_020200995.1 Flavobacteriales bacterium | reverse complement strand
ATGGCTCTTATGCTGGCTGTGAGCAGGTACCGCAACGATATAAAGTTTTTGGTAAACGATGTGCTCACCAACCTTAAGAACCTGGCGCCCCTCTTCGTGCCCATCAACAAGCACGGTGGGCAGGGGAGAGAGGCCGTGGAAAGGGTGGAGGCGGCCTATGCCTCCGATCAGGCGCTGATGATCTTTCCGGCAGGGCTCGTTTCGCGAAAGCAGAAGCAGGGCATCCGCGACCTGGAGTGGAAGAAGAGCTTCGTATCCAAGGCCAAACGGTATGAAAAGCCGGTGGTGCCCGTATTCATCAGCGGGCGCAATTCGAACTTTTTTTACAACCTGGCCAACTTTAGAAAGGCACTCGGATTGAAAGCCAACATCGAAATGTTTTATCTTGCCGACGAAATGTACAAGCAAGCAGGCGGCAGAATAACGATTTACATAGGGAAACCGATTCCGCATACCGCGTTCGATGGTTCGAAAACCGACGCGCAGTGGGCAGAATCGGTGAAAGACAAAGTGTACGCTTTGTCTTCCAAAAACGAGACGAAATGAAGGAACCTATTCCTCCTGTAGATCGGGAGTTGCTGCGGCGGGAGCTTACAGAGGAGCGCTTTATGCGCCACACCAATTTTGGTGGCAACCACATCTATTTGGTAAACCACCACAACGCGCCTAACACAGTGCGCGAGATCGGCCGCCTGCGAGAAATTTCCTTTCGCTCGGCGGGCGGGGGCACAGGCCTGGAGATTGACCTCGACCACAACGACACCTGCGAGAACTGCTACGACCAGCTCATCGCCTGGCACCCTGTAGATGAGGAGATCATCGCCGGGTACCGCCTCATCGAATGTGCAAAAGCAGGCACTAACTCCAACGGTGAGCCCAACCTGTCCACCCTTCACCTCTTCAAATTTTCCGAAAGGTTCAAAAACGAATACCTGCCCGACACCATCGAGCTGGGCCGATCTTTTGTACAGCCCATGTACCAGCCGGGAGCGGGAGGCCGTAAGGGTCTCTTCTCGCTCGACAACCTTTGGGACGGCCTCGGCGCTTACGTGCTGCTGCGCCCGGAGATCAAGTACCTTTTCGGAAAAGTGACCATGTATCCGCACTTCGATAAGGAGGGCCGCGACATGCTGCTCTACTTCATGCACCGCTTTTTTCCCGACAGGGAGTACCTGGTGAAGCCCATCACACCGCTTACCTACCACGGCTCGGTGATGGCGTTTGAGAAGCAATTCGAAGGCCTCGATTACAAGGAGGGCTACAAAGTGCTGAATGCGGCATTGCGTGCCAAGGGCGAGAATATCCCCCCGCTGATCAACACGTATATGAATCTCTCGCCCTCGATGCGCACTTTCGGAACAGCCATGAACAATGAGTTTGGCGCCGTGGAAGAAACGGGCATCCTTATCACCATCGCCGATATTTACGAGACGAAGAAAGGCCGCCACATGGATACTTTTGAACGCGACCGCATTTTTCGTAAAAAAAGCTGACCAGGTGTGACGTAGGGTGAACAATACCTTGTGCGATTCCGTTTTGCGTGTTTGTTGGAAGAATTAGCGACGGCGATTTTCGTGCTTCGATCATTCTCTTATTTTTGTGCAACTCCAAACAAACGATACTGTGCTGAATTTGATTTTACTCGCCGGCGACGTCCAGATTCCCTTTCTCAATCAGATTGTGATCATTCTCGGGCTGTCCATTCTGGTTATCTACCTTTTTCAGCGGCTCAATCTCCCCGCCATTTTGGGTTTTTTGGCCACGGGAATGATCTTTGGCCCCCACGCGATCGGTCTGGCCAGGGCGGGAGAGGAGATTGAAATTCTAAGTGAGATAGGCGTCGTATTGCTTCTGTTTATCATCGGGTTGGAGTTTAGTATCAAGAGTCTGATGTCTATCAAGCGCATCGTGTTGCTCGGCGGTGCATTGCAGGTGGGGCTCACCATCATCGGCACCACGGGCATCGGTCTGTTGCTCGGTGTAGAGGCCAATGCCGCCGTGTTTATGGGCTTTCTTTTTGCCTTGAGCAGTACCGCCATTGTGCTGAAAATGGTACAGGAGAAGGGCCTGATGAAAACGCCCCAGGGACGAATTTCGCTTGGTATATTAATCTTTCAGGATATCATAGTGGTCCCAATGATGCTGCTCACGCCCATCCTTTCCGGAAATGCGGACAATGTAGCGCTCGACCTGGCCATCCTGGCGGTCAAGTTCGTCATCGTGATCCTCATGGTCTATTTCCTGGCGCGCTACCTCGTGCCCCGCCTGCTCCACGAAATTGCCCGCACCCGAAGCCGCGAGTTGTTTTTGATCACCATCATCGTGATATGTTTTGCCGTGGCATATGTCACTTCCCTTATGGGCCTCTCGCTGGCCCTCGGGGCCTTTATGGCGGGCCTTTGCATCAGCGAGTCGGAGTACAGCCATCAGGCTACAGGGCTCATCATTCCCTTTCGTGAAATTTTCACCAGCTTCTTCTTCGTTTCCATCGGGATGCTCTTCGACCTCTCCTTTTTGGTCGACCATTTTTTCATCATCCTCGGGATGGCAGTCGGCGTATTTGTCCTGAAGTTTTTGGTCCTGGTTGCATCTGTAAGGGCCCTCCGATACCCGCTCAAAACGGGATTTGTCGTAGGATTCACCATGTTTCAGGTCGGTGAATTTGCTTTCATCCTCGCCACTGTGGGAATCAACAACGGCCTGATCGCCGATGAGATGTACCAGTACTTCCTCGCCGTATCGATCATCACCATGGCCGCCACACCTTTTACGATCGCCTTCGCAGACAAAATTGCAGGCAAGATCATGGCCTCGCCGGTGGGCCGCCTCGAAGTCGACAACCTCAGCGAATTGCCTCAATATGATGATACCTACATCGAAAAGCTAAAGAGCCACCTCATTGTGGTGGGCTACGGTGTAAACGGGAAGGCCACGGCCATCACGGCCCGCGAAGCAGGCATCCCTTACGTCATTGTCGATATGAACGCCGACTCGGTGCGCGAGGCACGGCAGAAGGGCGAGCCCATCATGTACGGTGATGCTTCCAACGACCACATCCTCGAGCAAATTCACGTCCACAAGGCCCGGGTGGCCGTGGTGGCCATCTCCGACCACGACGGCGCCATAGGCATAGTCTCGGCCATGCGCAGCATTTGCCAAACGGTGCACATCATCGTGCGCTGTGCCACCATCGCCCAAAGTGAAGAGCTCCTGCAAGCGGGTGCCAGCGAAGCAGTCAGCGAAAAGTTCGAAACCTCGGTTGAAGTCTTTGCCCGTACCCTCAACCAGTTTTTGGTCAGCAATGTAGAGATCGATAAGTACATCAACATCATCCGCGACCAAACTTATCACGGGGTGCATTCCAATTACCACGTTTACAAAAGAAACGCCATCGATTTTCACGACATTGGAACGGTTTCGCTTGAGCTTGACAAGGCCTGTCCTTTTTCCGAAAAGCACCTTTGCGACGCGCCAATGCTGCAGGAGCATCGCCTGCGTGTGAGCGGAATTGTGCGCAACGGCAAATACATTACCGACATCGACGGCGATACCATGATGCAGAAAGGTGATCTGGTGATCGTTTTCGGTCGAAAAACAGACCTGGAAAACTTCAATGAGGTCTGGGAAGAGCGCACCGCTGAAAAGATGCAGGAAGGGGCTGCGGCTTAGGTCGCGGGTCGTCGCACACTGCGTTGACGGTTTTATTAGTAGAGAGCATCATCTTACCGTCACTCAGAACGTAGCGCAGCGCAGTGATGAGTCTCCCTTTTTTAGAAATCTAAAGAAGAGTTCGCAGTGAAGCTCTTGTTTTCAGAGAAATGGAAACTCTTCAGTCACCGATTTCGCTGCCCTGCATCGGCTCCTTCTTAGTGACGCGTAGCTGTAGCTTTTTGCTCCAATTAGTGAACAACTCATCTACCCCGTCACTCAGAACATAGCGCAGCGCAGTGAAGAT
>JAIVHQ010000107.1 GCA_020200995.1 Flavobacteriales bacterium | reverse complement strand
CAGCGTTTCCGCAAAAACAGAAAGCGAAAAGCTGACGGCGGCCATCACAGCCGTGCGCAGGGCCTGTCCCGACGCAATAATCAGCGCCGACACATTTCGCGCCGAGGTGGCCGAAGCAGCCGTGAAGGCCGGCGCCGATATCATCAACGATGTGGGCGGCGGACTTTTCGATGAAAAAATGTACGAAACCGTAGCCGACCTCAAGGTGCCCTACATCCTCATGCACAACCGCGGCACGGTCGACACCATGCACAAAAATCCCGATTACAAAGACGTGGTAAACGAAGTAGTCAGGGAACTTTCCGAAAAACTCGACCGGCTCTACCGCCTCGGCGCGGGCGATGTGATCATCGATCCGGGCTTCGGATTTGCGAAAACCCCCGAGCACAATTTTGAGCTATTGATGCGCTTCGACGAACTCTCCGTATTAGACACCCCCGTCCTGGCGGGCCTTTCCCGGAAATCCATGATATGGCGCACCCTCGGCATCACCGCCGGCGATGCACTGAATGGCACCACCGCTTTGAACATGCTGGCGCTGGAACGCGGCGCAAAAATTCTCCGTGTGCACGATGTGCGGCAGGCGGTGGAGGCGGTGGAGTTGTGGGAAAGGTGTAAGCGGTTTGGGGGGAGGTGATGGCAGGGTTGAGAAGTGCCAACCTCATGGGCAGGAGCGCAAAAATTTTGTCGCGAATAGAATAATAAAGGAGTTGTCCCGATGCTGAGACAACTCCTTGAAAGCGGGGAAATATTCTTCTCGTCCGACTTTTAGCGTCTGATCATTTTTTTGGTAAGCAATTCGCCGTTGGCATAGAGGCTGTAAAAGTACATACCGGGGCTGTAGCGACCTCCATTCCATATAGCACTGTGGCTGCCCGCACCCAGGTTGCTGTCAACAAGCCGTTCGAGTTTACGTCCATTGCCATCGCTGATCTCGAGTACAACCCGGGCATCTGTATGTAATTTGAAGTCAATCCTGGTCTGCTGATCAAAGGGATTAGGAACATTTTGCTCCAATTGCATCGAACCCGATGCGGGATTATGCCCGCCGGCAGGCTTGTTCAGGCAGCAATCTTCCATGTTGTTCTTTGCCTGATCCATAGCCACCAAGGCTTCTTGCGGGTTTTCCTGCATCTCGGCCAACTGACTTGCCTGAGCCTGAAGTTGATCTTCCATGGCGTTAAGCTGCTCCTCTTGGGCTGAGATAACGCCGCCCTGCTCTTGGAACCCCGCAATGAGTAGAGCAATCAAATCGTTATAACGAACGGCTTTAAACGGCGTACCTTCAATAAGTTCACCATCGTCTGAATAGCGTGATGGGGAAGTAATATCTATGACAAGCTCGGGTAGCACCTGCTCAAGCTGTTGGGCAATTACACCATACTGCAGGCCGGGGCCAAACGCAAACTCTTCAAATTCCTGGTTGTAATGGTACGATTTTGCTTCAAGTTGTTGAAGAATTGAAGTCGCATTTTCAATGTCTTCAATGTCTTGCTTCAAAGCCTCATCACTGCCAAAGTAGGTACCGGTGCTGAAGACATCCCCATTAAAATATCCCGCCCATGAATTAAAATTTCCATTTCCACCTCCTGATAAACCATAGATACCTGCTGTAAAATCACCCGGCTGCAACTGTCCTGCAAACCCCTCAACACCAACATTCTGAATAGCACCCCGCGCCCATCCCTGAACGCCAAAATGCTGACTGTCTTCATCTACATTTATCGCTCTGCCGAACACCCCGGTAGAGTTGCCGCCGATACCAATTACTTCAGCCTGGACCCCGACATTGGTTTTTGCACCCGTCGCAAAAAAATCACCGGCCCTGGACTCATTAATTTGCTCTTCAGCCGAATTTTGAACGCTGACATTGATTCCCCTTTTGAAAGCAATAAAACTCTCGTTGGCTACAACATCATTAAAAACATTCACGGCGGTATTGTCCGTATTCAAGGGCAATTGATTTCGGAATTGTACATCAAGGCGGGCCCGCGGTTGCCCATAAGTAGACCCGATACCGAGCGGCATGGTGCTAAAATCTCCCATCCCGATGTTGCCCATGGGGGTGATGCGCATCGTTTCGCGACCTTGCGGAGAATTAGGCCCGGGATTGTTGACAGTAGTCGGTGAGATAAATAAAAAGCGGAAATTGTCGGGGCCGTTTTGCGGAGAGAAAACATCATCATTGCAGCCCCATGCAATTACGGCATCTACAACATTGGCTGAGGATTCTTCAGTGGGGCTTTGCATCAGGCCAAGGTGCATGATATCTGCCCCCGCACCGTAGGTGGTTCCCACATTCATCCAAGGACGTTGAAGATTTGCATTGATATTCTGCCCTAGATGCATCATGCTGAAAGGAAGCTGATAGTTGTTACCGAGGCCATAAAATACTCTACTTACATTGTTCACGGCAGGTGAATTATTATAACCCGGCCAGTTGACATTTGTATATCGAGTTCTTATGGTATTGTTCTGGCGAAGTTCCAGAAACTGGTTGTTCGTGGAGCCGAGGAATTGACCTGGCGCTACAAAGTTTCCATTCAGAAGCCAATTTGACTGAGAAAAGCAGTCAAACGAAATTGATATTCCCACTAAAATCGGGAGAATTAGAATTTTAAAGTTTTTCATGGGTAAATGTTGTTTACCCTGCCTCACCTACCGCTTTATTATTTTCTGTGTAAAACTCATGTTGTTCTCATTTGTGAACCTTATGAAATACAAGCCAGCTTCAAGCTGATCAACGCTCAAATAAGTCCGTCCATCGACCATTTGATGAACAGATAAATGTTGTTTGCCACGTGCATCGATGACGTCTATTCTCCAATCCGATTGCGGCAGTCCATGGATATGGATAACATCGCTAGCGGGATTAGGGAAAATATTAACATCAGAAAACAAACGATCAACTGTCGAAAGCGAATTAGCAACAACCCGAACATCATCTATATAATAATACACACCGTGTAGGAAATGTCCCAAAGTTGAACCTTCATTTACAAAAAGTGTATCTGTCTCAGAACCTGGTTGAAAATTTCCAATATAAATGAATTGCTCTCCTCCCTCGGCGGTATATGTCCATGAGAGTTCCCGCCAACCATTTTTGTTGTCGATATAATCTCCGGGAGTTCCATTAAGTTGGGGCTCATAATCCATATACTGGGTTGTTTCCTGTGCCAGGCTATCCGATGATAACAAAACCTGAAAATTCCACAGCGCATGTGTGGACCGCTCAGCCAGGGATACCTGCATACTCACATCATAAACAAGCCCTGTTTGCAAGGACTCAATTAGCCTTACGGCCAAGTACTCTCGGTAACCATCCAAGGGCGGTTCATCTATATTTGGTATGAATAAAAATGCACCGGCGTAGCCTTCTCCTTCATACGGTTCTTCACAGCCCAGGGTATTCGTAGGTACACCAGTAAACCAGGGGTCAAGAATTGGATCATCCGGATAAGGACAGGGGTCATTATTTACCACAGCACATACGTGAAACAAATCAGGAGTAGCCTGATTGATGTATTCCGGATCCATGGGATTAAACCAGGGATAGCAATCTTCAATGTAGCTGTCATTGTATATGCACAAATCCCTTTCTTCAAATCCGCCGTTGGGCACAAGATTCACGGGCTGGGCAAATGCTGCGATGGCCAGGCATTGTAAACACAGAAAAAAAATAAAGCGATAAATCAAAACAGGGTGTTTTGGTTTTTAAATTGATTGAGTTTTGGCAGTTTGGCACTAAGCATTGCATGTGCACGGGATTTCTGCCTCCTTGGGTTTGCGCGCTTTTTGCGCAAACAAAATTTGCCTTATCTTTGCTACTTCATAATCACCTCCTTTTTCGTATCGAGTGGTTATGTATTGAAGCCGGGGTGTTACAGCACTTCGGCTTCGTTTTTTAAGTGAATTCGACTTTCAGGGATCTGTTTCCCTTCAGATTGTCGCTAAATGT
>JAIVHQ010000011.1 GCA_020200995.1 Flavobacteriales bacterium | reverse complement strand
CACCATCAGCGCGCCCAGTAATGCAAAAACACCCACGTGAATTACTTTGTCCTCCCAATTGATGGCCCAAAAATCCACTTCCGGAAAGGCATCGCCGGGAAGAAAACACAGCAACGCGATCACCAGTGCCCAAAGGCCTGAGGGCACATGAGCACGCGTGAAACCGGGGCGCGCCTTATCCGACAACTTCCTTGTAACCATCGGCCTCCAACAGCTCCGACATATCGGTGCCGTCGTCAAATGTAATTTTGATCATCCATCCTTTTCCATAGGGGTCGTCATTGACCGCCTCGGGGTTTGACTCCAAATCGGCATTAATCGCATCCACTTTTCCCGAAAAGGGCATAAACAGATCCGAGACGGTCTTCACTGCTTCGATGGTTCCGAACACTTCACCCGCATCGAGGTCTTCCCCTTCCGTTTCGATTTCGATAAATACGATATCGCCAAGCTCGCCTTGCGCGTAGTCGGTGATTCCCACCGTGGCAGTATTGCCTTCGATGCGCACCCATTCGTGGTCTTTGGTGTATTTTAATTCTTGCGGGATGTTCATGTGCTCGGTAATTTTATCGGGTTATTGAGTTAATGTGAAACGCAAAGATATACCGGTGTTGATATTTGAGGTAGGAAATGAGATAGAAACCTTGGGCTCGTTGATCTGATGATCGTAGAAGAATCTGATGTTCAATCTATCTGACAGTACGTAGTCGATTGAAGTTTTTATTGAAATCAGGTTTTGCCCCGAGGTGATCTGATTGGTCTCTTCTTCCATCCTTCGGGCGATCATCTCAGTATCGCGGATGCTGAGGTCGGCGCGCACGTTGAGGTCACTTTTGCGTTTCTTTCCGCCGATTTTCACTTCCACGTTTGGAAAGCGGTACCCCGCGCCGATCACATATTCATTGCTGTTGTTTTCTGTGAGCTGAAAGTTGGCGGTACTGAAGGCGAGGGTTCGGTTTCTGCTGATTTCAAAGTTGGTGATCAGCGAGTTTTGCCAGGTCATGTCAATCCGAATCAGCGGGCTGAGCTGCTCGGATATCGTGATGGCCTGGATCTGTGTAGTGGGGATAAAGTTGCGGTCTTCAGAATTGTCGCGAAGGGGCCGCCCTTCAAAATCGAGACCGGCGGCGAGGTTGGTGGTGAAATTATTTACGCTGTAAGTACTTCGATATGCGTGAGCAACGGTTACGTTACGGAAGTACTTTTTGAGGGCGGGGATTTTGGACAGTCCATCGTAATTGATGGTCCAGTTCGGATTTCGCACGGCATCCATGATGGTAAAGTCGTTCACTGCAAGCTTCACATCATCAGCGCTTTGGCCTGTGTAGGCCGCCAGAAATGCGGGGATTACAACCTGCTGTGAAGTTTCCCCGAAACCGTCGGCATATCCATCTTCCCCTGAGCCTTGTTCGCTGAATCCTGTTTCTTCCGCCAATCTATTGGAAATGTCCACCCTGATATCTTTAAAACGCTGGAAGGTCTCACTTACATTATCCGCAGCCCCGTCGTTATCAAACAAGGTGTTGTAGGCAATCATGGTCGTGGTAAAACTCCCTGTCTGAAAGGAGCTCTCTTCGAGAAACTGCTGCAAATCGTTGTTGTAGCGGAAAAACGACCCATCATTAAAGGTCCTGTTTTGCTGGGCGTTGATCTCAACCCGCAGGTTGGGTAAAGGCTCCAGATTCACCCTGAAGTTAAAATCTTCGGTGTAGGTTTCGAGGTATTGCGAGTTGAGGTACTCGTTTTCGACCATCCATCCTTTCAGAGCGGCTTGTCTGTTGAAATTTTCGAATTGGTGCCCCAACACAAAACCTATTCCCGGTGCATTAAAGCCCGGATCCATTCCCGCAATGTTGGACGTACGGTTGTATCCCGGTAAGAGCGTTCCTTCGTTTTGACTGTAAATCAGGGAGACGTTCTTCAAGCTCATCACCATCTTGGCTGCATAGTCTAATAGGTTGGGCGCATTGGGGTCTCTTTCTTTCTTTTGATCATCTTCCTCCTCTTCTTCTTTGCCCTTTCCTTGGGGCTGCCGACCGCCCTGTCGACCTCCGCCGCCCCTGTTTTGCTTCTGGAACTTTTGGTTCACCTCCTTAAAAAACTTCAACTTATTATACAGCGTGAGCATATTGGCCTGCCCGTTTAAACTGATGTTTCGAGAGTTTTGAATCACATTACCGAGGGTATCCTGAGAGAAAGGAGCGCGCTGCCAATTGTAGTTACCGGTGTACCTGGCGTCCACGGATATCCAGTCGAGGATGGGGATTTTGTCGATCGGCACTTTATAATTTCCCGTCACCGTTTGACGAAAGTCAACATTGTCACCAAAGCTCAGAATACTCTGCATTACCGTGTCGCGATATGCATTGAAAAACTCTCGATCGTCGCGGTCAATGCGCCCGATAGGTTCATTCACGAAAGCCAGGTTGGTGGCGCTGTAGGTAAATCGCAGCGCCTGGGTCATATCGTACTGAACGTCGTACACCCTGTTCCAGTTAAACACTTTGGTGAAGAGTATGGGTTGCTCGAAGTCGAAGAGATCGACGTTGTTGGTAAACTGCTGCTCGTTGTATGTGCGAAGGATGTCGGACCTGAAGGAAATGCTTTTCGGAACCAGGTTAAAATTGAAGTCTTTAAGCAGGTTAAAATAGTCTGATTTTCTCAAAAACTTGCTCTGCGCAAAGGGCTTAATATTGTTGGGCTTCAATGCAAAATTGTAGCCAAGCCCCAACCTGAATTGGCTCTGGTTGTCGAATTCCGTGTTGAAGTCATAGTACTGGCGCTCGCTGTAAGCTACAGTGGCGTTCCAGTTTTCAATGTCGTAAATACGTGGCTTCTTCTCGTTGTTGGTGCGCTCCTTTCTCAAATTTGTAAGGTTGATGCTTCGGCGGCGCGTGTAGGTTTGCGATCGCTGACGCAGTTCGCGCCTGTCGTTGGCCGATAAATCATCAGCCACTTGACTCAGCTCGAGATCAGGGGCCAGCGGGTCAAATTTGGGCAGTACCACTTGCTCGGCCTGACTAATAAAGAGTGGCACCTTGATGCCACTCTCTTCGGGAAGGAATTTTCCCAATTCTAAATTACTTTGAGCATCGTAGCCATATGAAGTTTCCAGCGGACGCTCAGCCACCCTGCTCTCCAGCGAACCGAAGTTCGGGGTGCTTATATTTCCCGAAAGGCTGATCGTACCTAAGTCGGCGAGCTGGGCGTTGACCCGTGCTACGGCGGCCCAACCACCCTCATTATTGAAGTCGGTGAGGCGGAGCTCATTCACCCAGATTTCCGCGCTTTGGCGGAGGCCGTCGTCCTCGACCCAAATATTCTCCGTGGCAGTGGGGTTGCGCACACCGATCATGACGGTGCGCACGGAGCTTAGCACGGGATTACCCCTTATCCGAATGCGCCGGTTGCCGTCCATCACCGTGTACAAACTCGACTCGGGAAAGCCCGAGGCATTTCGTGCGCTCTTGGCGTCCTGAAGCTTTTTGAACTCGATGGTCATGTTGTTGTCTTCCGGCCAGATATTCTGCGGTGTACTCGATGCGTTAAGCTGCGTCGGGATGACCGGAATTTCGTATTCGTAAAAGTTTTGCCGAAAGTCAGTACCCAGCCTCACGAACACGGTGACATCTCCGAACTCAAGGAGGCGGTCCAGGTCAATAGACTCCCCGTGAATGAACATCTCGAGGTTGCCGTACATCCGCATGTCGATGTCCACGCTTCTGAAAGCGGCGCGCGCATCACCGTCTTCCAGGTTTCTGACAAGAAGCACGAGCGACTGCTCATTGAGGCTTCTGAGGTTGGCAGTACCTGCGTCAATTTCGCGCAAAATTCCGGGAGGAGTGACGTAATTGAGTGGCGTACGCTGGCTATTCTCCTCAATATTCACGGCGAGGAGGTCAAACTCGGTGGTACCCGGCGCACCCGGCGTAAATTCCCCTTCGCGCAAGGTCTCGGTGTACCGACGCCACTCACCCCTGATCAACTCGAGGCGCGCAAACCTCAACACCACCGGAGTTTCAAACCCGATGGCCGTCATGCGGAGAAAACGAATTGAGCGAAGGTCCTGAATATTGTTGACCGACCTTCCCGACCTTACGGGAATTTTAAACTGGTACCAACTTACATTTCGACCGTCAGGAGCAACACCTGTTACCACATCTGTGATGTAATTGGTTCCGACCTGCCAGGCATCGGGCACTAATTGCGGGTCGGGAAGATCCACCACATACTCATAATAGGACTCTGCCTCGGCGAGGGTGAGGTCCTGGTTGAGGTCTTCAGTGGTTGGCAATACGGTAGCCTGGGTCGGGAAAGGTTCGGGGCTGTCTTGGGTGGTCACCGAGTTGCCTTCAAATCCGTTGAAAGCCTTGTAGCGCTCCAGCACATCGGCATTTTGCGCATCGTACTGTTGGCTTCTGAAAAACAAAAAATTATCGGAAGAGGGGTCTGCCTCTGCGGCGGCCAGTACCGCGGGCGCGACACCGGGCAGGGCTGCCATGCGATCGAGGTAATCGGAGTAAAATTCCCGCTCTCCCGCGTCATTCCATCCGTCGTAGCCCACATCCTGAGCTTGGTTGCTGTTGGTGGTATTGTCAAACGCGTTTACAATGCTTTGTGTCGTGGGTACGCGGCCCCACTCGGTATTCTCAGTCTCGAGGCCGTTGGGGTTGTTCGGGTCGAGCGGCAGGCCGTTCTCAAAACTCAACTGACCGTCGCGAAGCACATCTTCCGACACGTTGCCGAGGTGCACAAGGAGTCGCCCCCGTGGGTTGCCCGCCGTGCCCACAAATTCGCGGCTATCGTTGTTGTACGGATCCATGATCCAAAACTGCACGAACTCCACGTTGGTCTGCTCAAAGTCAGTGGTATTGATGGGACGCATCACACCGCCCCAGCGGGTTTCGGGATTGTTAAGAAGCCCGGTTTGAGGATCTACCCCGTCAGAAATATCCGTGGATTCAGCGTCATAGTTGTAAGGACCGCGCTCGTTTGGGTAGAATGCCATATCGAGGGTGGCGATATTGGCAGGTGTTCCTGCAGGAAGCTCCCTGTCGGGAAAAACCTCATTCTCGGTAACTTCTCGCTGGTAATGCCGGCGGTTGTTGAGGTCGTCGGGGGTGATGTTGTCGTTCCTGAAAAACAGCGGGTCGATGATGTACCAGCTGAACTTCGCCCTTCGATAGCCCATGCTCAAGTCATCGTTGCGGTTTGCTTCGGGAAAGACATCGGTCTGGCCCTGAGGAATCGAGGAAAGTGCCCAAGACGCAAAGTTTCGCAGGTCAATGAGTGAAATGGTTCCCTCAAAATCATCGATGTAAGCAGCACCCGTCTGGCCCACCACCTTGTTGTGACCGGGGAGGAGCTGTGCAAATTCAAAACCCGCATCAATCCTCGACTCTTCAGCTGTGCTGAGGAAAGGCAGCGAATTGATCATATCGGTCATAAAGCGCGACTCAGTCTGGTAATTCACATCAAGGCCCCAGAGGGTGTTGTTCATGGGTTCATCACCAATGTTAACCTTTTGAGTAAGGGGACGCTCATTGAGATTCATGATGGTGGCCCCGATGTTGAAATTTTCGTGAAAACGGTAGTCAAACCTCGCTCCCATCAACCGCCTGGTCTGAATACTGAAGAGCGTATTGCTCTCCACCGAAATCGAAATGGGCGTTTGAGATTCGAGAAGTCCCGTGTTCAAAATCTTTACCCTACCGAGGTTATAATCTACTGTAAAATCTTGGTTTTCAATCAAAGCAACACCCCCAGCAGTCACTTGCACCGCCCCTTGAGGAATGTTGAGGGTATTGAGCGATATCTCGTCAGAAGATGCTGATTTATAAGAACCTTTAATTTTGAATCGATTGAGGTACAGAAAGTTCTGCTGAGCCACAATTTTTGTCGAGTCATAAAGTTGCGGGTAGGCGATGTTGGCGATTCGGGCTTCCGACATGCCTGCCTCTGAAAGCTGCTCCTGCAGGTGAGAACCAAACGGTTCTATGACAGGGAAGTATATTCGGCCGTTTTGCGACTGTATGGTTCCCCCCATTGTCGCTGCGTTGTCCACAAAGTCAAAACGGCCATCCGGCTGGGGGTTTCCATTTTGGTCGATTCGGTCGAGGTTAAAGAGGCGGATCAGTGGCGTATTTTGCGTTTCCGGGTCGGGAATGATTGGCAAGTCGATTCCTTTTCCCGGGTCGTTGTACCATACATCGAGAATAAAGTCTTCGTTGTTAATTTGAAAAGCGCCGAGCGAGTAGACGTTTTTCATCATCAAGTCCCAGATCGGATTGTTCACATCCAGCACGGTGGCCTTAAGCATTTTGAGGAAAAGTGCATCCGGGGCAGTGATTCCGTCGTTTGAAAGATCACCTACCTGATAAGTAGTGCCTTGCAAGGTGTATTGGTAACCTACTGCAAGCACCTCATCGTTGTTGAGTGATTGGTTGAGTGAGATAAACCCAAGCCTTTCGTTGAAGGTGTATTCGTTTTCAGTCAGCATCCGAGCGTTGGAGAGGCGCTCAAAATCGCGGCCATTCACCAGGTTTCTCGAACTCAGCGCCTGCGAGGATTGAGAAAACCCACGCACTGCGGGGTCGTTGGCCATGATGGAATACAACTGGTTCTGGTTGTTGGCAGGAAACCTGTTTAGCGGGTTATCGCCAATCACGAGTGGGTTGGCTTCGTTTTGGTAAAGTGCATCTTCACCAAGATCAGTAAAGCCAATGATGTTCCGCGTGTTTTCCACATTGGCCGTTTGGTTTACCACCCACACTTCAATACGGGTTACCTGCACACCCGAGTTTACCACGGGCAGGCTTCGCATGGCCTGGTTGTACTGTGCCCTGAAGTAGCCGCTCAGGAAAAAGTGGCGGTTAAATTCGTAATCGTCCACTCCGATTTCAAACTCCTGGGTTTGGGCACCGCCTTGCACGTTGATTTGCTTTTTCTGACCGCGCTCCTGCGAGAAAATCGTGGTAGCCGTGAGCTTTCCAAACCGCAGTTCCGATTTCACACCAAAGAGGCTTTGACTTCCCGAAATCAGGGAATTGTTAAGCGGCATACTCACGTTACCTGCTTCGAGTTTCTGGATGATTTCGTCTTCGTAGCCCTCGTATTCTATTTTGGTTTGGTTCTCAAAGTCAAAAGTAGCCTCGGTGTTGTAGTTGGTGCTGAGCTGCATCTTTTCACCGATCTGCCCCACCACATTGAGCTGGATGCGCTGGTCAAAATTGAAAGTGGTGATGCGGCGCTGATTAACGGGAATCTGCGGATTCTCGTTATAGTTGGTGTTGGCGCCAAAAATAAGTTCGGCAGTACCCTGGGGCTTTATTTCCACCTTGTTTCCACCAAAAATTCGATCAAAACCTTTGCTCTTGATCTCCAGGCTCGGAGCAAAAGGATCTATGCCATTTTCCTCATCTCCTGACATTTCGTCAAAAGACCGGATTTCCTTCCAGTATTCCTTTTCCGAATTCTTCTTGATGTAGGCCATGTACTCGTCAAAGTTCATAACCGTCGGGCTGCGATAATCGATGTTGTCGCCGATGCGCTTGTAAAAGTAGTATTCCCCGGTCTCCACGTCATACTCGATGACGTTGTTCATGTTGCTTGGGTCGGTGAGGGTAATGCGTCCGTCGCCGCCGTAGGGGTTTACTTCGTCCTGAAAAGGATAAGGCAGATCGGTTTCGGGCGAATCGACCGGCATGATGACGAGCTCGGGCAGGTTCACGACAGAGTGATCCACGTAGGGCCGATTGGCACTACTCGTCCAGACCCACATCAAAAGCGTGGCCGCAATGGCTATTTGCCAAATATTTCGAAACCGTAAACCCAAATCAAATTTGCGCCTAAACTGACCCTCAAGCCAATCCCTTAAGACTCAGTTTTATTAAATCCTCAATTTTAATTGATCCGTCGCTCTTATCAAGGATTTCGTCGACGATCTTTTGTGTTCTGCGTTGATCAAAACCCAAGTTGTGCAGTGCTCTTAACGCCTCAGATCGGACGGTATTGCTCGAATCGTTAACAAAATGTAAATTATCTCCTCCAAGGCCTATTTTGTCCTTGAGATCCACGATGATACGTTGCGCAGATTTGGCGCCGATGCCTTTGATTTTTTGAAGTGAACTTACATCTCCGTTGGCGATAGCAGACTGTAGCTTTCCCGGGGCCAGGGTACTCAGTGCGGCCATGGCCGATGAGGGTCCGATGCCCGACACCGAAATCAGGTTGCGAAACATAGCCCTTTCGGCCTCTGCAGCGAATCCATAGAGATTATGGGCATCTTCGCGAATCACGGCGTGGATAAGGATTTTCACCTGTTTTTTTCCCGCAAGGGCCTCAAAAGTAGACAGACTAACGGCCATGATGTAACCCGTGCCGGCAGTTTCTACGACAATGTGTGTAGGTGTACGCGCTACAAGTTCGCCCTTGATGTATTCGATCATAAGTTTTTCAGCATCTTACCGCACTCACATCACTTCATTTAAATCAGACATTTACTTCCCTTTCAGGAAAAAGTGACACCCCTGCGGCATTTCGGGGCGTAAAAGTAAAAATCTACATTTGGAAACTGTGAAAAGATGTAAATAAGTTTAAACAACCATGAAAATAGTAGTCTTCAGTGGAGCGGGCATGAGCGCCGACAGTGGGATCAAAACATTTCGCGACAGCGGCGGACTTTGGGAAAACTACCGCATCGAAGATGTGGCCACCCCGGAAGCCTTTGCGAATAACCCGCAATTGGTGCTCGACTTCTATAATATGCGTGTGGCCGATTTGCGAAAAGCAAAACCGAACGCAGCGCATCTGGCCATCGCCCGGCTGGAGGAGAAGTACGAAGTTGAAGTGGTCACCCAAAACGTGGACGACCTGCACGAGCGAGCGGGCTCATCAAAAGTGCTCCACCTGCACGGTGAATTGACCAAATGCCGCAGCACCGGCGATGAGACTGACATCTACCCCATGCCCGAGGCGGGCCTCATGCTCGGCGACCTCTGCAAAAACGGATTTCAGCTGAGGCCTCACATTGTGTGGTTCGGGGAGTTGGTGCCGGCAATGGAAGAGGCGTTAAAAGTGGTGCGCAGCGCAGATTTACTCCTCATTGTAGGAACATCGCTTCAGGTGTACCCCGCAGCGGGCCTCGCTTTTGAAGCGCCGCAAGGTGCCGAAGTATTACTGGTGGATCCTGGTGAAATGCCGGCCTACATGAAGGCGACTGTGACGCATATCAAAGAAAAAGCGGCCATCGGTGTTCCTAAGTTTGTTGAAGAGCGGATGGGCAAAATTTAAAAAGGCCTGCAAAATTGCAGGCCCTTTTAGTGTTTTGCTCGATTAAGGAATGGCTACTCCCTCACCACAATACTCGAAGACAGTATCGCACCTTCTCTGTCGCGCAGTCGAAGTACATAAGGTCCGGAGGGCAATTCAGAAACATCAAAAGTGGATGATCCATTGAGTGCTACATTTCGTAGCAGCCTTCCGTCGACTCCAAACACTTCAGCGGTGTGCACATCGTGCCCTGCTTCGATGGTAATAAGATCTACAGTAGGATTAGGAAATACTTTGATGGTCTGGCGAAAACTTTCTACGCCTGCGGATAGGGCGGTATTAAAAAGATAAAATACATCGAGCGTATCTGTGGGGTTCGCATTGTCGATCATCTTCACCTCTATCATGGCAGAACCCTCGCTCCCATCGGGGTACACATGAACATCCATATTACCTTCGGCGCCGGGCCCCAATTCAAAAGTCTGGCTATCAACGAAAGTAAAATAACATTGAACAATATCGCATACGGCTGTCTCCCATCCTTGCGGCAACAAATGAACAGTCCTGAACCAGGTCACACTCAAGGTATCATCGGATTCGTTAAATATCGTGCTATTGGCTACTACGTCAGGCTCACTAAAAGCAAAATCGTTGTTAGAAGCCGGGTTTGGACTTACTGTAAACTGGCCGAAAGCAGAAGAGGTAGTACCAAAGAGAGCAATGAGAAAAATAAAGTGATAGATGTAATTCATGACAATTTTAGTTTTGTGGAGCAGCTATCCTGCGACTTTCAAGATTCAGGATTTCACTGTAATTTTTGTTCCTGCGCAAAGTTAACAAAACAACATTGCCGACCGGCTGCCAACTTCAGTGCGTAATATTGCTCAAGATTCCAAGCGACGATTACCCTTTCTAAGAGAAATATAGAACGGCATTCAAAAGCCTGCCATTCCTACAACGCACTAATATATTGCTTTTGTGACCGTATTAACCCAGATTAGATCTTCTAAAATCTCACCCACTTCAAACAAATTTTACAGGAATCACAGCGAATTTCAATACTAGGAATCCAATTAAATTTTCATTAATATTTGCAAGTAAAACAACAAAAGCCTTGGCTGCTGCAACAAAAATTAACACTTTTACACTTTCGCAAGAAATTGCATAAACCCACATCCATTGTTGAAATCATTTTTAACCTAAATCAAAATGAAAAAAATTTACTTTTTGAGCATCACAGCTTCATTGCTGTTCTTCGCGGCTTTCGGCCAATCTCAGCGATTGGTCCTTCTGGAGCACTTTACAGGAGCTTCCTGTCCTCCGTGTGCCACCTTCAACCCGGCTGTTAACACTTTATTGGAAGGCAACCCCGACAAGATTATCGGACTGAAATATCAGTTGGCACCTCCGGGCACCGACCCCATGTATTCGCACAACCCTGCCCACAGCGGATCGCGCGCGGGGTACTACAATGTTACCGGTATTCCAAATTCTGTACTCGACGGGAACTTCTATAACGATCACCCCGCTAATTGGGGAATCAATCAGGTAAATGCAAGGTATGATGTACCTTCGCCTTACGACATTGAAATTTCTTATGAGGTTTCCCTAACGACGGTTACTGCCACAGTATCTGTTACAGCGTCACAAGACTTTACAGACAACAACCTCCGCTTGCACACCGTGGTAGTAGAGCAGGATATCTCTTTCGCCACTGCTCCGGGGACCAACGGAGAAACCACCTTTAAAAATGTGATGAAGCAAATGCTGCCAAATCAGAACGGCACTACGCTGCCTTCAACATGGACTGAAGGGCAAACTGAAACTTTTGACCTGTCTTGGGATCATGCCAACGTGTATGATTTCAATGAGCTCGCGGTTATTGCTTTCGTCCAAAACAATTCAACCAAGGAAATCCATCAGGCCGCTATTAATACTGATATCACTTTAACTTCAGAATACAACCTTGCTGCTCAAGCAGTGAGTTTAACCAATTTGCCGGGTCCGACATGTGAAGGTCTCGACATTTCATTTACCCCCGAAGTGACTTTCCTCAATGCAGGTTCGGAAGAGCTGAACTCAGTCGATGTTGTATTAAATATCAATGGAGAAGAATTTTTTGCCTCATGGACGGGTCAAGCCGCACTCCTGGATCAGGTGGTGGTAGATTTTGACGAAATCACCGTTCAGAACATTGGCGTTAATAACATTACAGCCAACGCGATCGCTTTGAACGAAAGTGACAATGAATTAGAAGGATCTCTTGAAGTGGAGTTAGATCTATCGGCTGCAGAAACCACAACATATATCAACGTAGAAATCGACCTCGACAACTGGCCGGTGGAAACCACATGGGACATTAAAAATGATGCCGGTGCTACCATGGCTTCAGGTGGGCCCTACAGTGGTCAAAACAACCAAAGCATCTCTGAACCCGTAGAGCTGGAAGAATTCGGCTGTTATTTTTTCACCATTTATGACGAATACGGTGACGGTCTGAATGGATCGCAGTGGGGAGCAACAGATGGCAGCGCAAACATCACAGACGATCTCGGTAATGTCATTCTATCTTACGACGGAAGCACGGAGTTCGAAGAACTGACAGCCGCATTTGATGTGGTTCAATTATCAACTGTATCAGTCGAGAACACCACCGGTATGAATGCCCTCAACCTCTTCCCCAACCCCACTTCGGGAATACTCAATGTAGAGTTTGACCTGACTGATGCCCAAACCACCCAAATCGATATTTTTGACGTGGCAGGCAAGCGTGTTCTCAGCAAAGCCCTCGGTACCATGGGTGCAGGCTACCACATGAGCACCATCGATATGTCGGCCATGCAGCCGGGTGTGTATGTGATCAACTTCACCACAGAACAAGGCACGGAAGCGAGAAAATTAATGCTCACGAAATAAAACGAAAGCCGATTGTATTTTGGCACAGTTTTATCATTCACTATCAGGTCGCGGCAGTTTTTACGACAGTCGCGGCCTGATTTTTTTTCATCTGTTTATTTTACTCTCAATGCGACATCTGATTTTGATTGCAATGGCCTTTTTGATTTACGGAACGGCCACAGCCCAGGAAACACGAAAAATTCCCTCGGCCAACATTAAAGGTCTGGACGGGAAAACTTTTGACACCGCCGATTTCAACAATGACGGCAATCCGATTGTCATCAGCTTCTGGGCCACCTGGTGCGCCCCGTGCAAACGCGAGCTGAACAACATCGCAGAACTCTACGACGACTGGCAGGAAGACACGGGTGTAAAGCTCATCGCTATTTCCATTGACGATTCGAGAAGCCGATCGAGGGTGCTTCCCTTCGTGAACGGCGCTGCGTGGGATTACGAAGTGTACATCGACGAAAACCAGGATTTCAAAAGGCTGATGGGCGTGAACAATGTGCCCCACACCTTTTTGATCGACGGCGAGGGAAACGTTGTTTGGCAACACAACAACTACGCTGATGGGGATGAGTACGAATTGTTTGAGATGATTACCAAGCACGCCAATTAGAGGCTGCCCGGAAAGTCCATTCTCATGCCTTCGGCTTGATCGTCGATCGGCGTTCCACTTGTTCTGTAATGAGTCATCCCGCCGCGGCGGGACTCC
>JAIVHQ010000309.1 GCA_020200995.1 Flavobacteriales bacterium | reverse complement strand
CTGGTCGTTTTCATAAAGCGGGTTGGGCCACACGGCCGTCACGCCGAGGTCGGCGATGAAGTCGAGGTGGTCGATGATGCCTTGTATGTCGCCGCCGTGGCGGGCGTAAGGTTCGCTGCGATCAGTACCTGTTTCATTCATCCCGTCCACGCTGTCATTGTCGGGATCGCCATTGGCAAAACGGTCGGGGGTGATGAGGTAGATCAGGTCGCTCTGATCGAGAGATCGCTCGTGTGAGGTACGTTCCTTGAGCCGATAGCTGAAGTCGATGCGGCCCGCTTTTCCGCGCGAGGCGATGGTAAATGTTTGCGGCGCAGCTTTGGATACATCCAGGTGGAGGATGACGTAGTTCGGATTTTCCGTCTTTTCCGCTTTTTCGAGTACTACACCGGTTGCTCTTTTGATTTCAAAAGTATTGACCCCGACATCCTTTCCGTGCACCAAAATTTCAAGCATGTCCGATTCCATGCCCGCCCACCAATGCGGCGGTTCGACATGGTTAAACTGTTTTTGCTGCGCCGTAACAACCGAGGTACAGGCTTGTACAGCTAAAAAACCAATTAAAAGGATCCATGTGAATCCAAGTCTGTTGATAATTTTAGATGTCTTAGAATCAAACATATAAATCATTTTGGGGTAAATTGAGCGTCAAAGATGGTTTGAAATCTCGAAATTACTGTAATTTTGTTAGTGTAATATTTACAATAACCCTTTTTATAAACCACCATAAAACACACAACAATGATGAAAAAGTTCTACTTAATGGCAATGGCTGCACTGTTTTGCACAGCTGCGATTGCCCAAATCCCCGTGACGTTTCGCGTGGATATGAGTGACCAGGACGTGAGCCCGGACGGGGTACACCTGGCCGGAAACTGGCAGGCTGCTGCCGGATTGCCGGAAGATTGGCAACCGGGACAATCAGAAATGACTTCCGTTGGCGACGGAATTTACGAGTACGAAGCAAGTTTGCCTCCCGGCGCATACCAGTACAAGTACGTGAACGGAAACGACTGGGGTCCCGATGAGGCAGTTCCGGGAGATGTTGCTGCTGATGGAAACCGCTTTTTTGCGGTAACTGTCGACGGACACCAGCTCGACGGATTAACACTGCCCGCAGTGAAATTTGGCGAGGCGGCTCCCGAAGGTATGGGATACGCTCGCTTACAGGTGGACATGGCCAACGAAGAAGTTTCGGAGGCAGGTGTGCACATAGCGGGTGATGTATTCGAACAGGAATGGACGCCTGCTTACGGTACCTGCGTAAATACATCAGGTACTTTTTGGACCTACATTGCATACAATGTTCCGGGAGATTACATTTATAAGTACATCAACGGCGACGACTGGGGCCTTAACGAATGGCCCGCAGGCGGAGGCCCTGACGAATGCACCGACGGAAGCAACAGAACCCTCGCGCTTACCATCGACGGAGTCGTGAGCCCCGCATTTTGCTACAACACTTGCGAGACCTGCTCTGATCCCAACGTGGTGCTTACGGTAGACATGAGCAATGTTGATAACGACAATGGCGGTTATGTGGCAGGTGAATTTAACGGATTTTCCGGACAGCCCATGGCCGACAACGGAGACGGAACGTACTCAATCGGATTGTTTCTGTCGCCCGACAGCACGTATGAATTCAAGTTTCAAAACGGACCGGGTGGTTGGGAAGGTGTTCCTGTAGCCTGCCAGGCCGAAAATTCAGACAACAGGGTCTTTACAGTGCCCGGCGACCTTGAAGAAGGTGAGCAGTTTGAGTTTTCAGCTTGCATCAACCAGTGTAGTGAAGAGTGTGTACCCGAGCCCGATCCCGCCAACGTTACATTCCGTGTTGATATGAACGAAGAAGATGTGAGTGCTGAAGGCGTGTTCATTATCGGAACTTTTACTGACCCTGTTTGGCAGGATGGAGCCGTTGAATTGACAGACGGTGACAGCGACGGGATTTATGAGGTGACCGTGGAGATTTCAGGTGCCGCTGACTTCCTTTACAAGTACGTGAACGGCGATGTAAGTGAACCCACAAACGAAGAGTTTAACGGTTTCCCTGAGCAGCTCAGCTGCAATGTGACGAACAACTTCGGCGGCTGGAACCGATTCCACACCCGTTCAGGCGAGGATGAGGTACTTCCTGTCGTTCCTTTCGCAGCTTGCGGTCCTTTGAGCACCAACAACGTTGAACTCGGCGCGGTAAACATTTACCCCAACCCGAGCTTCGGATCTACTTTCGTAGAGATCGAAAATCCCAACGGCTACAACCTCCGCATGAACATTATGGACATCACAGGCAAAATTGTTCGTGAGAACATTTTGGTGAACACCGGCCGCAAGGAGATCAACACCTCGAACTTCGCGCCGGGACTCTACCTCCTCAATGTGACCAACGAGCGCAGCGAGCGTGCAGTTTATAAATTGATGGTGCGATAAGCCAGTTAGTTTTTCACTGATTTAAAGTCCATCAATACACTCAAGTGGCTGAGTCAGAAAGTTCATTAGCAAGGCGCGCGAAGTTTTGAAAACAAGGAGTTGACTAATGTCAATGACTGTTTTTAATACAAGTGCAACGCTGATAATGGACTTTATGGACAGACACGATATAGTTAAATCTTTCAAAAGCAGTCCCTCCCCGGGGCTGCTTTTGATCATTTTGGCCCTATGAGAATACTCATTTCCTTGTGTTTGATAATTACGGCTGTAGCCGTTTATGGCCAGCGTGCCGTAGTGATCACATCCGTTCCTGCAAATACGCCCGACGGCGCGACGATATACCTCGCAGGTGCGCCCAATGATTGGAATCCCGGCGATCCCGACTGGACTTTTGAGCCTTGGCAGGAGGGAAGTTATCTGTTCGACATTCCCGTAGCCGCACCGAATTCCTTTCCGGGAAAAATCACCCGCGGCTCGTGGGACACTGTCGAAGGCAACGCTTCGGGCGGTTTCCTGCCCGACCGGAATTTTAATTTTGCTGCAGCGGATACCCTCTATATCTCCGTGCTCACCTGGGAGGGCGCGGCGCCACCGCCGTCCGACCTTCCGGAAAATCTGGAAGTGCTCGACGATGGCTTTTTTATGCCGCAGCTCGATCGGAGCCGGAGGGTTCGGGTACTGCTTCCGCTGAATTATGAGGCCGAGCCGGAAATGCACTACCCCGTGCTCTACATGCACGATGGCCAAAACCTGTTCAGCGGGCAGGAGTCTTTTGCGGGCGAGTGGGAGGTGGATGAAGCCATGGCCGCTTTCGAAACCGACGGCTATCCCGGCGCCCTCATCGTGGCGGTCGACAATGGCGGTCCCCACCGCATTGACGAGTACACTCCGCATGCCCACCCGCAGCACGGCGGTGGTGACGGTGCGGCCTATGCGGAGTTTATCGCAGAAACCCTAAAGCCCTATGTCGATGAAAACTACCGAACGCTTCCAGGGCGCAATCACACGGGTATTATGGGGAGCTCGCTCGGCGGTTTGATTTCATTTTACACCGCTATGGCCTACCAGGATGTTTTCTCCAAAGTTGGGGTGTTTTCGCCGTCTTTTTGGTTCAGTAGCCTCATTTATGATTTTGCGGAGACGGAAAGCAAGCAAGCCGATATGAAGTTTTTCTTCCTCGCCGGCGGGCAGGAGAGTGCCAACCTCGATGCGGAGGTGACCGCCATGACCGATGTGCTCGTGGAGGCCGGATTTGCTAACGAGGAATGGCGCTATGATTTTGTCCCGAACGGACAGCACTCCGAGTGGTTTTGGGCCCAGGAATTCCCTGATGCCTTTGAGTGGCTGTTTATGGATGCGTCTTTGAGCACCCGATCCACAACTGAAACCGAAATCGCTGTTTTTCCCAACCCCGCCATTGACTCTTTTTCGGTGCGTATCCCGGGCGGAGCATCTCCCGCCTCAGTGACCGTTTTAGACCAAACGGGCCGCACCGTCCTGCAAGCGCCGGCGGGCGGTGATCGCTTTGAGATAGGGCA
>JAIVHQ010000106.1 GCA_020200995.1 Flavobacteriales bacterium | reverse complement strand
CTCGGGGTGGCTGCGGCACTCTCGCTGGCCTATGCGCTCCCGGTTTTTCCCGGAAAGGGGCAAAAAAAAGAGCGCTACTCCCTCCGGAAAATCCCTTACCTCAAGGCCTGGGTCATCCTCGCGGCCTGGCTCCTCACCGCTGTGGCAGCGCCCATGTCGGACCCCCGCTTCAGCTCTGCCGATCTGCCCGCAATCGATCAGGTGATCTTCGGCCTTCAGCAAGGCAGCCTCCTCTTTGCCCTCGCTGCCGCATTCGACATCCGCGACCTGCGCATCGATGCGCCCACCCACAAAACGCTTCCGCAAATGCTGGGGACCAAGGGCACCGTGCGCCTCGCTTCAAATGCCCTCCTGCTATCGGGAGTGGCCTGTGCACTGCTTTACCTTTCCGGAAAAATCGATGTCGCAGCGCCGGGAATACATGCCGCTACGCTCGCCACGGCCCTGGTGCTGGTCCGCAAAACCACCCCCGACCGAAGCCCGCTCTTTTTCGCCTTCCTTATCGATGGGGTGCTGCTGATGCAGGGTGTCGGAGCGTGGGCTGCAGCGACACTTTAAAAGAAAGGTTAGCACATCCCGTAAACGACTTGGCATGCAGATTGACTATATTTGTATCAAACCGTAATCCCACTGCCATGAACCGAAATTTAATTTTCATCCTCTTCATATTTTTCAATGCAGCGACCGCCATGTCGACCACTTCGTGCAAAAACAAAAAAGTAGTCACCGAAGCTGAAAGTGCTGCCGGTGCCACCCCGAACGAGGTAAATACAGCCGAGGCCGTGAGCGGCACTGCCGACCCCCTCGACGGCGAAACCGCTATGGCCGAGACCGACAGCGCTGAAGAACCCAAGGCGAACGGAGACTCACTCATCATGGCTTTTTCGAAAACCCCCTGCTACGGGCAGTGCCCCGTGTATGAGGTGAAGGTCTACGAAAGCGGACGTGCCATCTGGGAAGGTAAGAACTTCGTGGAGCGAATGGGCACGTACAGCACGCGCATCACAGCCTCTGAGCGCCAAAAGTTTTTTGCGGAAGCGGAGGCCGAAGGCTTTTACGACTTCGATAAATCGTACGACAATCCGATGGTTCAGGACCTCCCCTCCACATCGCTCTTGCTCAAAGTGGACGGCGAGCGCCACCGCGTCACCATCCGCATGGGTGTCCCCAAAAATGTGAAAGACTATTTTGAAGGCGCACAGGAGTGGTTTGAAAACAGAGACTGGCAACCCTACGAGAGTAAGTAAAGGCGCATGTATAGGCGCATAATCATGCGCCTCTACCATGCGCCTCCTCACTGTAAGACACAAACATATTGATCCAAATCGACCGCGAAAAGCGGTAAATGAGAGGCAGAAGTACGATCAGCAAAATGATGCCGCCAACGATAAAAGTGACCGCATCTTCCTGAAATGAAAAGGTGTACATCCCGAGCGACTCGAACGTGATGATCGCCACGTACCAGGCCACCCACAAGGCCACGGTGAGTGCGTAGCTCACGTAGGCCGCACCGAAATAAAATCCCGGCTCGGGCTCAAACCGCTCTCCGCAGTGCTCACAGGTTTTGTGCATGGCTCCCATGTTCCGCGAGTAAGCCGCCTTTGATTTGAAAAGCTGCCCCTTGTGGCACTTGGGACATTTCATCGCGAAAATTGAGTAGAGCTTAGAACCTTTCAGACCCATAGAATGATTTGTGATGCGTTTGGTGTACAAATGTAAACAATAACCCCCCGCCGGCTGCGATTGTTGCCGCGGATACACATCATTGTGGAATGGTTTTCACGGTCTGAAAATCCACGGCGATGGCCGACCACCCTCCCGAACCAACGCCGCTTTCGGTGCGCGGACGGGTTGAAAACTTTGTTGAAAATACAGCCGCCGACACCCCGCATTGTGCCCGCGCTTCTGTAGCTTTGTCGCAGACCTGAGAATTAACCCCGCAAATTTATGCTGACATTGTTCGGAAAGAAGAAACTGACCGAAGAGAAGGTTGCCAACATCTTTGTCAATGCCACCCAGGCATTAATTGACAAGGGGTTCGAAGACATGACCGGGTTGATCAACGATTCGCACGAGTTTGTAAAACGGCCTTCCATCAACCCCGACGACGTTGGCCCCTTTACCCTGATCGTGATCGCGGGCAACCTGCAGCGCATACCCGAATATTTCGAGGCCGGACAAGACAAGCGCATCGCAGAGCACATCCTGAACAAGTTTGCCGAAATCTACGAAATCGACAAGATGGAGCTCGCCCAAATGGTGGCTGATACGCGCAAACTCATGATGCGCAAAAACCACCCGAGCAAAAACATTCCAACGGCCATGGCCAAAGCGCTTTTCTGCAAATATGGCCTCAACGATAAGCAGGAATCCTACTTCAAGGAACTCCGCGCCCCCAACCCCATTTTCATCCAACGCCTCCGCGAAGCCATGGACAACTTCCTCTGGGACTGGGACGGATTTCGACAGCGGTATAAGGTCGCTGGATAATCACGTTTCGTTCGGGCAGTAGAGGCGCATAATCATGCGCCTGCACTGCCCAAAAATGATTATCCGCATTCAAATTCCAAACGAAATCCCCAACCCCTTCGCGGCATTCACCAGCGTGCCCTCGGGATCCACATAATTATAATCCGCAATGGCCTTGGCCAGCGGCACGGAGGTGAAGCTGTTGTTTTTGAGCACCACCATCTCACCGTATTTGCCGTCGAGCACCAGTTCAAACGCCTTGACGCCAAATACCGACGCCAGCACCCGGTCGTATGCGATGGGGATGCCCCCGCGCTGAATGTGCCCGAGCACCGTTTCGCGGATATCGGCTTCCACCCCGGCACTTTTGAGTTGCTCGGAAAGGGTGTATGCCACCCCGCCCAGTCGAACCGCGTCGCGGCCCAATTCGCCCTCGCCGGCCGTCACGCTGCCCTCTTTTGCGAAAGCGCCCTCGGCCACCACGATGTTGACAAACCCGCGGCCGTCGTTGTAGCGCTCGCGGATGCGCTTCACCACCACATCGATATCGTAGGGAATCTCGGGGATGAGGCATATCTCCGCCCCGCCCGCAATGGCGGTATAGAGCGCAATCCAACCCGCATTCCGGCCCATCACCTCCATGATCATCACCCGGTGGTGGCTGTTGGCCGTCGTCACCAGCCGATCGAAGGCGTCGGTGGCCGTCTGCACAGCCGTCTGAAACCCAAAGGTGAAATCGGTCGCTCCGAGGTCGTTGTCGATGGTTTTGGGCACCCCGATCACGGGCATCCCCGCTTCGTGGAGGGCCTGGGAGATGGCCTGGGAGCCGTCGCCTCCGATGTTGACCACGGCTTCAAAACCCTGTGATTTCATTCGGTCGACGAGCCAGGGGATCTTATCTACTTCCTTGAAGGTGCCGTCGGCTTGCTTTTCGGGGTAGGCCATGGGATTGCCCTTGTTGGTGGTCTTGATGATGGTACCACCGCGGACGTGGATGCCCGATGTGGCGCCACCGTCGAGACGGATCAGGCGCAAAGGATCGTCCATAATGCCTTTAAAAGCTTCCATGCTGCCCCAGACCTCCCAGTTTCGGCCGTTTTCGGATTCGCGGGCAGCGCGCTTTACGATGCCGCGGATCACGGCGTTAAGCCCGGGGCAGTCACCGCCGCCGGTGGCGACCAGGAGTTTTTTTGCAGACATATAAAAAGGGGTTTTGAATGAGGTTCGAAACTAAGAATTTTTTTGGGGATGAGGGAGGATGATCATTTGTGCATTCGTGGCAAAAGAAAAGAACCACGAATGGCGCGAATTAAAACGAATGTAGAGTCCGAGAAAAAAGCCGCCATACTTCGACTCCGCTCAGCAAGCAGGCGGTAAAAGAAAAGAACCACGAATGACGCGAATATCCACGAATGTAGAGTTCAAAAAAAAAGGCCGAAGGCCATAGTTACCGTCACTCGCTGGAGGCGAAAATTCGTGTGCATTCGTGACATTCGTGGTTATTTTTATAGGCCGAAGG
>JAIVHQ010000308.1 GCA_020200995.1 Flavobacteriales bacterium | reverse complement strand
CTACACGGCTGAGGACGACCCTCGCTCCCCCTTCTACGGACGCGAATACAGCGAATTCGAATTCACCCTCAAGCTCTACGACCATTGCATCCACCCGCAATGGGACGATTTCGGGTCGCAGACCCTGTTTATCAAAATCCTCTACGCCGACTACATTGAAGGCTATGCCGTGATCGAACTCATCGGTGAGTGGAACGACTGCCTCCACAACGACATCATGTTCTTCAAGCGCGACATCGCCGATCTCCTCATGGCCGAGGGCATCAACAAGTTTATCCTCATCGGCGAGAATGTGCTCAACTTCCACTACCCTGACGATTGCTACTACGAAGAGTGGTTTGAAGATGTAAATGACAGCGACGGTTGGATTGCAGCGCTCAATTTTCCCGAACACGTGTCCAAGGAGTTTTCGGCAGCCAATGTCGACAGCTATTTCGTGCTCGGCGGGGTACTCGACGAGATCGAGTGGCGCACCCTCAAGCCCGAAGTGCTCTGCCGCCGCATCGACGGCTATGTGGCACGGCGGCTTATGTCGGCCTGAGCCCTGAGCATGGGCACCATCTTTTTATCGATCGGAAATGTGAAGTGTTCTTCATTGAGTTCTGCAACGGGAATCCAGTCGAATGATTGGTTTTCTTCGAGGGGTGTGATTTCGGGCGGGACGTTTCGGTTCGGATTTCCCTTTCCGGGAAAAGCGGAACTGCCCGTCGTCTGATTTTTGCCGAAAGGCAACCCAAAACCCTCGGCGAGCGCTACGCGGTAGTACACAGAAATCACCTGGTGGTCGGGATTGAATGCCGAAACCTGAAAAAAGTCGGTCGTGTACAGGTGGGCTTCGATGTCCACTTTCAATCCCGTTTCTTCCATATACTCACGCTGCAAGGCATCTCGCAGTCCTTCGCCGAATTCGAGGCCACCGCCGGGAAGTTTTGTAAACGCCCTTCCTTTGTGGACTTCATTGCTCAGCAAGATGTGGTCCTTGAAAATCAAGGCTCCGTATACGCGTACATTGAAGGGAAACGACATCAGTTCGGTTTTAAGGCCCGCACCATTTCGCGCTTGCCGGGTGGGCCTTCGAGTTTTTCGACAGTGAATCCGGCAGCTTGCATGTTTCTCCTCACCAATCCTTTGGATGCATAAGTTACCAAAGCGCCACCTGGTTTTAGTATTTTAAAGCACTTCTCAAAAACAGCTATCGACCAGAATTCTTCCTGGGCCCGAAAGCCAAAAGCGTCGAAATAAATCAGGTGAAATACGCCCTCCGGAAATTCGCGGGCGAAGAAGTCATCGTGGATTTTGTGCAGGGAAAAATGCTTGTGAATCTTAACCGACTCCTCCCACTCAGCGGCGTGAAGCTGTTCAAAAATACCAGTAGCCTCGGGCTCTTCGAGGTGATCGCAGTAATTGAGCACACTGCAATCTTCGGCGGTGAGGGGATAGAACTCGATGCTCGAGAAGCGCACATCGCGGGCTGCTTTTTTTGCCGCCAAGGCAGTCACGAGGGCATTGAGCCCCGTGCCGAATCCGACTTCAAAAACCTCAATCGGAGCATCGGTCGTCTTTTCGGCGATGTGGAGCAGGCCCGCATTGATGTACACGTGGACAGCCTCGCGCACGGAGCTGTGAAAGGAGTGGTAATGCTCACCCAGCGCAGGGATAAACAGGGTGTGGCTGCCGTCGCTGGTCGGGACCACTTCGGGGGCGTACTTGTCAGCTGCGGTCATTTTTGCCATGAAAATGTCTTAACGGGATGGCAAAGATAGCGCTTAGCTTGACGGGGCGGATCATTCTATGATCTTAAACTCTGTACGCCTGTTTTCCTGCCGGCCTTCGGGGGTGTCGTTCGAGGCCACGGGCTGTGACTTTCCGTAGCCTGCGTATATCAATCGATCGGCAGGCACACCTGCTGCTTTCAAATGGTCCACCACGGCCTTGGCCCTGTTTTCCGACAGCTCGTCATTGTAGGCATCGCCGCCCACATTGTCGGTATGGCCCGAAATCTCGACCTTGATTTGGGGGTTTTCCAATATCAGGTTCTTCAGGCGCTCCAGCTCGGCTTCCGATTCGCTGCGGATAGAAAAAGCGTTGTAGTCGAAGAATATGTTGCGGAGCACGATGCTCTCCCCTATCAGAATGCGCTTGAGCCTGATTACTTTGTAAAACTCCTTGTACACGGCTGTGTCGGGAATATCGAAGTTGAGGGAGTTAAAGAGGTACTTCTCCGCATTCACGTTAAGGCCGTAATTGCGGCCGGCGGGGAGCATCACGAGGTAAGCGCCCGTGGATGGATCGCTTTCGAAAGTGGCCACCACGCCTGAGGTTTTATTGTCGATCAGGTCGATGGCCGCCGAAACGGGCTCATTGGTTTTATCGTCGATCACCGTGCCCTTGAGCAGAATCATGCGGCTGGTTCGGATTTTCACTTCAGACTGAACGGGGATGTCAATTCGTTTCTTGTCGCTTCCGGCGAGCAGCTGCTCCTCGACGTTGAGCACGGGCTGCTTTTCGGGGCCGAGGAAAGTGATTCTGTAGATGTCCTTGTCGCCGTAACCGTCCTCGCGGATGGAGGAATAATAGGCCGTACGACCATCGGCGGCCACGGAGAAGAATACGTCGTCGTCAGGGGTGTTGACGGGATGGCCGATGTTGACAGGGGTTTGCCACTGTCCCCTGACCTTCTCGGTGTAGAAAATATCGTTACCGCCCATAGAGTTGTGGCCTCGGGAAGAGAAGTAGAGGGTTTTTCCGTCGGGGTGAAGATATACCCCGTCTTCGTCGTAAGAGGAGTTGACCGTTGGGCCGAGGTTGCGCGCCTCACCCCATTCATTTTTTCGGCCGTCCCACTGAGCGACGTATATGTCTTTTCCACCCGAGCCCCCTTCGCGGTCCGAAATGAAGTAGAGCTCATTCCCATCGTAAGAGAGGGCAGCAGAAGTTTCGTGGGCACTTGAATTCACGCTGTTGCCGAGGGCAAAGGGCTTGGTCCACATCCCGTTTTCGAAGCGCGAGTAGAAGATATCGCCGTTGTTGCGGCTGGTGCCTTTGTAGACGAAAAGGGTTTTCCCGTCGGGTGAAAGGCCACTACTCGCATCGTGACCACTGCTGTTCACGTTCTCACCAATGTTGGTCAGGGGTGTCCAGTCTCCGCCCTTGTTTCGGCTGTAGTAGATGTCTTCGTAGGGCAAGTTGTCCGCCTCGTCGAGAAGTCCGCCTGTACTCCTTTCGCGGCGGGCCGTGATGATAATGAGGCTCTCATCGGTCGAGATGAGCGGGGCATATTCGGGGGCGGGAGAGTTGATTGCAGGGCCCAGGTTATCGATCCAAACGCGTTCCTCTGTTGCTGTTAGTTTTTGGCCGTTCTTCACTTCTTCTATGTACTTCCTAATGGTCTCATAGGCTTCAGGGTCGGGCTTATCGCGCCGCAATACATCGAGTTGTTTTTGGTATTCGACAAGGGCTTGATCCCAGTTCGAATTGAGGTGATGGGCCCGCCCGAGGAGGTAGTGAATGCTGTAGGGATCGTAGTTGGGATGGGCTGCGTAAGACTTTTTGATGTAGGGAAGGGCCTGCAGCTTGTAGGTGGAGTGAAGGAGGCACACCCCGAGTTTGTAATTGAGCTCGGCATTGTTCGGGTTAAAATCATAGGCCCTTTGGTAATGCGGCACAGCGAGATTGAAGTAGCTTTTTGGCTCGCGATCAAAAATTTTATCGCCTTCCTTAATTTCAGCCACAGCGTTTTTGAGTCCTTCCTTGTCATTCGGGAAGGCGGATTTATCAAAAGGGACACTCTGCGCTGAGATCGCCAGGGCGGCAGACAGGAACAATAGGGTCAGTGCGTTTCTCATGGCTTCAGTATTTGCACATCTGAGGCGCTTTGGATGGCTTCCTTGTACCGCTCCTGTTTGATCAGTGCCCCCGCCAGGTTGTTGTGGGCAAAGGCGTATTTGCGGTCGAGATCGATGGATTTTCGAAAATCCAACTCGGCTTTTTCGAAGTTGCCGAGCAAGAAGTGGACATCCCCCCTGCCGTTGAGCACCAGAGGGTTGTCGGGATCGAGGCGAACGGCAGTATTAAAAGCGGCAAGGGCCTCGGGGTGGTCGCCTGATTTGCGGTAAGCGGCCCCCAGATTGGCATAAGCCCGGGCCAGGCGCGGATCGAGTTGCAGGGCCCGCTCGTAATCGTTGATGGCGGCGGGCAGTTTTTCGAGGTTCATGTAGGTGCTTCCCCTGTCGTGAAAAGCGTTGGCATTGCTCGGGTCAGCGGTCACAGCACGGGTATAATCAGCTTCGGCCTCCTTGAAATTTCCCTGTCGGAAATGGATCTCTGCGCGATACAGCGCCGCGTCGCCCGGGCGGGAGTCCTTGGCAATGGCTTCGGTATAGCACTGCATGGCGCGGTCGTCATTTCCGGAAAGGTGATGAGCCCTGGCGCGCAGGAAGTAGGCGTCCTTCACAGAATCGGTGCGCAGTAGGTAGCGGTCGAAATCGGATGTGGCCATTACGTAGCGCTTGGCCTCCATGTATGCGGCGGCGCGGCTGTAGTAGGCCTTTGAGAAATCGGGTTCCATTTGAAGGGCCATCGTAAAAGCGTCGACCGCTTCATCGAGGCGGTACTGCTTAAAATGCGCCAACCCCGCATTGTACTGCTTGAGGGCTTCGGGCGAAAGGCCGCCCTCCTGCATATCAGCACCGAGGGTGTCAGCCGCAATGCTGACTTTCACAGTATCAGTCTGGCCGAATGCAAGACTAAAGGTAAAAAAAACCGAAGCTAAAATGCAGGCTGCTGTCTTCGAATATGCCATGGTTGGATTTTTTTTAAAATTAGCTCATAATTAACCCTGTAATGTCGACAAACCCGGGCGACTTATGAAGCACCTCACGTGTAAAACCTTAAATTAGCACCAAAAAAAATTACATGGCTCAAAAATCAATTCTGAATGCAGCTTCGCTGAAATTTCTGGAAAAATACATCAACAACCCCAGCCCCACAGGCTTCGAAACCCTCGGCCAGCAGGCCTGGCTCGAATACCTGAAGCCCTACATTGACAGCTACGAGGTAGACACGTATGGATCGGTGGCGGCGGTGATCAACCCGGGCAAAAAATATAAAGTGGCCATCGAGGCCCACGCCGATGAAATCAGTTGGTTTGTAAACTACATCACTGATAAGGGTTTCATCTACCTGCGCCGAAACGGCGGCTCCGACCACATGATAGCCCCGAGCAAGCGGGTGATCATCCACACCGACAAAGGCCCCGTGCGCGCTGTGTTTGGCTGGCCGGCCATCCACACGCGCAACCATGCCATGGGCAAAGAAGAAAGTCCGAGCATGAAAAACATCACCCTCGACTGCGGGTGCACCGACAAGGAAGAAGTGGAAAAACTCGGTGTGCACGTGGGCTGCGTGGTCACTTTTGAAGACGAATTCATGACCCTCAATGACCGCTATTACGTGGGCCGTGCTTTGGACAACCGCATGGGCGGCTTTATGATTGCCGAAGTGGCCCGGTTGCTCCACAAAAACAAGGTAAAGCTTCCCTTCTCGCTCTACGTGGTGAATGCCGTTCAGGAGGAAATCGGACTCCGCGGTGCCGAGATGATCAGCCGCAGCATTGATCCCGATGTGGCCATCGTAACCGATGTATGCCACGACACCCAAACGCCCATGATCGACAAAAAAGAACAGGGCGACCTGCACGGAGGCAAAGGACCCGTGGTCACCTACGGCCCCGCCGTCCAAAACAACCTTCTCAAGAAAATCATCGCCACTGCCGAGAGCAACAAGATTCCCTTTCAGCGGGCCGCTGCGAGCCGCAGCACCGGCACCGATACGGATGCCTTCGCCTACTCGGGACGCGGGGTGGCTTCGGCGCTGATATCACTGCCGCTGCGCTACATGCACACCACCGTGGAAATGACCCACAAAGACGATGTTGAAAACGTGATCAAATTAATTTACGAGACACTGCTGAACATCAAAGCCGGCGAAGATTTTAGATATTTGAAGTAAGTCTTGGTGGCTTCCGCCAAAAACAGAGACGGTTCCCTCGGGAGCCGTCTTTTTTTTATGATTGTGCGGAGTTGGAGGCTGTGCTCGATCGACGCGATCAGTTATTCAAAGGCGATTCTCCCGACTTCATGTCGCGGTAAGCTTTGGAGAGGTGTGCCAGGTAGGCGCCGAATACTTTGACGGCCGCTTCGGTTTCTTCACTGACTTTTTTGGAAGCCAATTTGAGCGACAGATATCCGTACATCGCCGTGAGCGCAGTTTCGATGTCGCTCTTGGGTATCTTGTCCGTTTTGGTGCGGAATTCCGCGAGTAGGGGCTGCACTTTCGTCAAAATCTTTTTGAACTCAACATCGCCGATTACTGTGCTCAGGGTGTGTTGTAAAAGCTGAAGTTCGGAAATCAGGTCGTAGGTTTCACCAAGATGGCCGCTTGTTTTGAGATCCTGGGTTTTCATCGCCTTGATGAGATCTGCGAACCAGATGGCACTCGCGCGCCTCTGCTCCTCGTCTTCGATGCCGCTTACTTCTTTTTGGCGTTTGCCTTTTCGGCGGCCATTTCTTTTTCGTATTCGGCGTTGAGGCCTTCGACCACCTCATCGGTGATGTCAAAAGCATCCGACATCCAGAGCAGGTTACCGCCCGGCTGAAAATTCATGATCATGTCGTACCGCCCGTCGCTGTTATACCCTTCGAGAAATGTGTTGATTCGCGCGAGGTAATTGGTCTGAAGCTCAACTTCTCTTTTGCGAAAATCACGGGCCAGCTTTTCCTGAAACTCCTGCATTTCCACCTGGAGGTTTTGCATCTCAATCTGGGCTTCCTGCATTTCGAGTTGGCCCATGGAGGGTGCTTCGCGCTGGAGTTCCGCGGCGCGCTTTTCGGCCCTTTCGTACTTACGGCGTATGCGCTCGTCGATCAGCTTGCCCTCGCGCTCGAGTTCCTTTTCCGCATCAATAAGGAATTGGTACCGTACGTTGACGGAGTCGCCGTAGATGAAGGCAACATTCAGACCGGAGCTCGTTGCTTCGGCTGTGGTGTCAGAGGCCTGGGACTTTGAAGCGGCCTGCGGCGCGGGCTTTTCATTGCAAGCAGAAAAAAGCAACAAAGCGGCCGTGGCTGCGAAGAAGGTTTTCATCATTGTGGATTTCATTTCACGGAATTTCGGGGTTGTCGACATATCGTTGGCGCCAGGCCGAATTGAAATCAGCACCCATGGCGCCGAAACGCTCAAGTACTTTCAGTAAAAATGGTGTGGACAGCATGGCTTCAATCTCGTCCATGCCCTGTACTTCTGTTTCGGGGATCTTGTAAACCTGCTCCAGGTGTGCATCCTCAATTTTAATGATGTACTTGCTGTTCCAGGAGAACACGGTGATTTTAAAACGGGGATGTGGGATTTCTTTTACGATGCGCATGGCCACCAAACTTTAGCGGGCGCAAAGGTAATCAATAGATGCCATTCCGTGGCCATCTGCCCTGCGACGAGGAAGAGAGAATTATCCAAATTTCAATACGCGCGATTCTCCGAGTTCTGCAACATCGTATTCTTCGAACACAAAGCTCAACTCATCAATCATATAAGCATAGTCTTTGCCTATTTCGAGGGTATCTTCATCGAACTTTTCGTACATCCACCGCACGTTTACGTTGCAGCCTTTGCTCTGAAGGTCGGATAATTTATAGAGGATAAATAAGATGCGCTTTGAAGAAGCGATGTTGAAAAAATCAAAACGAAAGCAAAACTCAATGGACCGTGGCGGCGCTTCAGCCAACCTGTCCAACCAATTGAGAACAGGGCGGTAAAACAATTCTGCATCGATGGGAATCGATCGTCCCGCCATCATGTATATCCCTGATTTTGAATCAAGTTGGACATAAGGGGTGGTTTTAGTCGGTCGTCGTACAAGTATTTCCATCATTGCGATTATTTGCTGTCCTATTTACTCTAATTCCTTCACGAAAGTTCAGCATTTTATGATGAAAATCAAGTTAATTTCTACCAACCATGGGTAAATCAAGACAAAGAGGCTCAATGAAGAGACAAGCCTGTAGTTTTAAACAATTCGCAGTGAATAACACCTATAAACTCAGACGGTCTTTAAATTTTGCGGCCTGCCTTCTGGAGACTTCCATCTCCTCACCACTGTGCAGCCTTACCTTCAAACCGCCGTTAAACCAGGGCTCAATGTGAGCGATCTCTTTGAGGTTGACAATAAACTTCCTGTTGATCCGGAAAAAATCGCGGTCGTCGAGTCGCTTCTCCAAATTATTCAGGCTTTTTAGGATCAAGGGCTTAAACTTATCAAAGTACACACGGACGTAGTTGCCTTCGCTTTCAAACATCCGCACATCTTTAAGCATTACAAACCAGCACTTGTCGCCGTCTTTCAGGAAAATCTGATCGGTCGGAGCGAGCAAATGATCGCTCCCCTCATCGGCCGGCTCTTTTCCTGCATCCAAATCAGATTGGTCTTCGGCCACTTTATTAACCGCTTCGGCGAGCCTTTTATCTTCTACGGGTTTCAGCAGGTAGTCGAGGGCATTGACCTCAAAGGCTTTGATGGCGTATTCGTCATAGGCGGTCACAAAGATGACGCGCGGCACGTATTCGAGGCTTTCGAGGAGCTCGAACCCTGTGCGGCCGGGCATCTGTATATCGAGAAAGATCAGGTCCGGGCGCTCTTCGGCAATCATCTTCTCCGCCTCGTCGGCATTGGTGCACTCGCCGATGATTTCCAATTGAGGGTGAGCCTCCAGCATTCGCCCCAGTTCCTTTCGCGCCAGGCGCTCGTCGTCAATAATTAATGTCCTCATAATCATCATGTGTTTTGGTTAATAAGGGAATGGTCACTTCGCAAATCACTTCGCCTTCGCGGTTGAAAATGTCCATGCCTGCCTCTTCTCCAAACAGGAGCTTGAGCCGTCGGCGCGAATTGGCGATTCCCACAGAAGTATTTTGGGCCGTCGCTTTTGTGTCAGGATCAAAGGTGCCCGAATTTGCTACAGTGAGTTTGAGCGCATCGCCGGCGGTGGTTTTGTCGATTTCTGCTGTGATTCGAATCATTCCCCCTTTCCGAAGGGTTACTAAATTTCGGCGGCCCGCCAGAAGGCTGCTGCGCAATATTCGGCTCATCTGCGTGATGCTTACTTTGGCCTGGTCGGGATTTTCGTCCACCAAGGCGCGGATGCTGTTCAAGGCATTGAACATGAAGTGGGGGTTGAGCTGCGAGCGCAGGTTACCCAGCTCTACCTCGTTCATACTTGAAGAAAGTCTCAAATTTTTTACCTCCTCGCGCTCATAATTTTTGAGGTAGATGGCCGCAAAGTAGAGAATGCTCCAAAAGAGGTAGACCGTGGTAAAGGGAAATACGAGCTCGATAATCAATACAAAAGGCGGGGCGAGCATCTGAGGAACTTCGGACCCACCCCTGAACAGGAGGTCGGAAATCACACCGTAAATCACCGAAGACAATACACCCGCTGCAATGGCGATGGCGATGATGCGGGGAATAACATTGAGAATCTTCATGGACAGCATGCCCGAACGAATGATGACCGCCCGCATGGTGTGAGAGACGATGATGCCCAGGGCAAAATTTGCGAAGAGCACTTTCACAATGCCCAGATCGACATTGCCCAGCAGCAGGTTCTGGAAGAGGATGAGTAGAATGTACCCAAACCATCCGCTCACTTGAGTGAGCCAGTATATCGCTTTTTCGTCGCTCATGTGCTAAGCGAAGATATACTGAAATAACCGTAATTTGCAGCCGCCCATGTGGGAAACAATCCGTCTGTCAACTATTATCGTTTGAATTACCTCGCCCATCAACACCTTTCATTCGACTCGGAGCCGATCATGGTGGGCAATTTTATCGCAGACACCCTTCGGGGCAGCAAGGTAAGCGGGCTATCGGATTCGGTGCGATTGGGGATCAGGATCCATCGATTTATCGACAGCTACACCGATTCGCACCGGCTGCCGCTGGCCACGCGAAAGCTCCTCTACCCCTACTTCGGAAAATACGCAGCGGTGGTGCAGGACATCTTTTACGACCACTTTCTGGCACTCGACTGGCAGCGCTATCACGACCTTCCGCTACCTAAATTTGCCGAAAAGGTGTACCAAACCGTGGCCGCCCGACCCGAAGCACTGAATGAGCGTGCCGCCCGCACCCTGCATTATATGAGCTCGGGTGATTGGCTCACGGGATACGCGCACCGCGAAGGCATAGACCGCGCACTGAAGGGCATGGCCTCGAGGGCCAAATTTCGATCGAACATGGAAAACTCCCTGCCCGCTCTCGACGCCCATTTTAACGAAATCAAACGGCATTTCACAGAATTCTTTCCGGACCTCATTCGCGTTGTGGATGAGAATTTTGCATCCCAAATACCTCGGTAAGTATTCGGGATTGATGCAACCATCTCGGGCCGGCGCCGTACACATCGGTTGCTTTCCGTTTGCGAAAGCAGGCTATGCGAAACGAAAAACACATGAGAAGGCCGGGGCTGATCTTGACGCTCCTCCTTACTGCAGGTTTCACCGCGTGCATGCAGGACGCCCCCGTGGCAGAACGCGCGCTGCTCAAGTCGAGCGACCTGGTGATGCACGAACCCGTGCAGTTCGACCTGAAGGAAATTCGCAAGCGCGGCAAAATCACCGCCCTCACCCTCAATAGTTCATCGACTTACTTCGTGTACCGCGGCCACGCCATGGGCTACGAATACGAGTTGCTGAACCGCTTTGCCAAAAGCATCGGGGTGGCTTTGGAAATCAAAATTATTCCCGATGTCAATGCCATGTTTGACCTGCTCAACAAGGGCGAGGGCGACCTGATCGCCTGCAACCTGGCAGTGACCAAAGACAGGCTGCAGCACGCCAAATTCAGCCGGCCCTACAACTTCACCCGACAGGTACTGGTACAACGGCTTCCGGATGGGCACGAAAGGATGAATGTGCACGAAATAAACCGGCAAATCGTAACCGGCCCTATCGACCTGATAGGAAAAAAAGTACACGTCAATAAGTCATCTGCATTTTTTAGCAGGCTCCACAATCTAGAAAACGAAATCGGAGGCGACATCAACATTGTGCGCGTACCGGGTTACATCGACACAGAGAAGCTCATCAAGCGCGTGGCCGACGGGGAGATCGATTACACCGTGGCCGACGACAACATCGCCCACCTCAACGCCACCTATTACCCCAACATCGACGTCTCGGTGCAGCTCAGCTTTCCGCAAAAGGTGGGATGGGCCGTGCGGCAAAACAGCCCTGAACTGCTGAATGCCATTAACGGGTGGCTCGATCACAACCACAGTTCGAGCATCCACGCCTATATTTACAACAAGTATTTCAAGGCTTCGAAGGAGCAGTGGGAAAAATTCAACGGTGAATACTCGTCGCTGCAGGGCAACCGAATTTCCGATTATGACGAATTGCTTCAGGAGTACAGCAAGATTCTGGACTGGGATTGGCGCCTCCTGGCGGCCCAGATGTACCAGGAAAGCAAGTTTCGCGTAGACGCCCGCTCGTGGGCCGGGGCTTTCGGACTGATGCAGCTTATGCCCGCCACCGCAGCCGCCTACGGCATCGGGCCCGAATCGCCACCCGAGGAGCAAATCCGCGCCGCCATCCTCTACCTGAGCTGGCTCGACGACTACTGGACGCCCCGCATATTTGACGAAAAGGAGCGGGTCAACTTCATCCTCGCCTCGTACAACGCCGGACTCGGCCATGTGAAAGACGCCATGAACCTGGCGCTGAGCCTGGGCTACGACCCGCAGCGCTGGGAAGGAAACGTGGCGGAATGCATGCTGCTCAAAGCACAACCCGACTTCTACACCGCCGATGTGGTGAAGCACGGGTACTGTCGCGGTCAGGAACCGTATGACTATGTGATGAAGATTAATCGGCAGTATGAGTTGTACAAGAAAGTCATCAGTTAGTGTCTGCTTTTAGAGTTGGATATCATCCCTTCCGCTTGATCTTCGAGCTACGTTACGCTCGGCCCCAAAAACGGGCGATTCGCGAGAGAACTCAACGTTTTAGCGATGGCGAGATCAACTTCCGCTGCTCTTTCTGCGGAAAAGTGTTCAAACAGTTAAGGCAGAACACTTTTCTGATACCTTCTTTGAGCCGGCGTCGTAATAATTATTTCGAACCTTTCTTCCGCAGCCACGACTGATTGCTTTCGGTAAACTCATCCGGTGGAAGCACATCTTTCTTTTCGATGGCGGCCATGGACTCTTCGGCGCGCAGCTCCATTTCGGCACGAATCAGGATTTCCTCCACTTGGGTCAGTGTTTCTTGCCTTCTCACGCGCATGAGGCGTTCGATTAAGCTCAGTTTTTGTTCCGAACGTTCCATTCTCCCAAATATAGACAATAATTTTCCTCGTTTTTGGGACGTTGGTTTCTTATCCCACCGTGGACTACCTGATCGCAGGAAGAGAGGATGCCGAACGCTTAAAGGACGAAAAGATGCACCCAAGGCCTCAGGATATAAAGATGCCGCGAAAATATTCGCATCTGAGTATCAATATCTACAGAAGCATCGAGGGTGAATTTGATTTAAGGAGAGAAAAGGGACACATGACAATTGGCCTTAATGTTGTTTGCAAGGATGCCAATGTACAAATCTCCCGCCTCAAGCTTTATCCGCTTTGAAGCGCCCTTCTCGATCTGCTTAAGCAGCGGACAAGGGGCCATGTGCATTAGCGTGCCGAGATCTTCCTGCAGAAATTCACGGGTGACCGG
>JAIVHQ010000105.1 GCA_020200995.1 Flavobacteriales bacterium | reverse complement strand
GAATGGGCTGGGCAAAGAGAAAGAGCGGTGCGGCGGAGAGCAATATGGTCAGGAGGCGCTTCATATCAAAATGCGATTGAGGTAATAAGTCGGAAAATCAGTTCATTTCCCGTCATCGGGTTGCCGAGGCCGTTGATGTCGTTCGAGCCCGGGTTCACTTCCACATAAGTTATGGAAGCCTGCACTTTGGCGCCGTAAAATTTGCCGAAATGCTGAGCGAGGCCGAAGGTGTAGTAATTGGGTCGGTTGTAAAACGTCCCGTTGTTGAGGAAGGAATGCTCGGCGGCGGCCAGGTTGGTAAAGCGTGCATCTACCGAAAAGCGGTTTTTAAAGAGATACCCCATTTGCAGCTGCACACCGGTGCCCAGCATCATGCGTCCCTTCACATAGTTCACCATATCATCCGTATCGCCGACGGGAAATGTGCCCGTGATGGAGCCGTCGTTTCTGATGCGCTGCGTTATATCGGTAGGCACGTAAGCCCGTGTGGTCACAAACTCGCCGAGGGCCGAAAAGCCGCGGTATTTGAAAAGAAAGTCCACCCCGATTTTCTCAAAGTCGGGAAGGGAAAGTTCATTGGCATCATTGAGGTAACGAATGCTCCCGCTCTCGCGACCGCGGCGGCTGCTCACGCCTTCGTTGTAGCTGTACGTCACCCCGAAGACGAGCCTGGGAACCTGCTCGCGCATCATGTCCATTTCGTGGTACTGCCCGAGGTTGGTAAAAAGACCGAAGGGCAAAAAGTCGAGTCGCCCGCCGTACTTAAAGCCGCCGAGGTCTGCATTAAAGGCATTGACACCGTCGCCGTTGGTAATTACTGCGCTCGGCTTGATGTACATGCCTCGCCCCAAGGGCACTGTGCCGTCCAGAAACGCTCCGAATTCGCGGATGGTACTGAATGCCCCCGTGATGCGGCTGCGCTCCACGAGCTGGAGGGAATGCGATCGGATAAGGAGTTGGCGGTTGTCTGTGGGGGTGTTTTTTTGGCCCACACGCAATTTCCACCTGCGACTCAACCTGTAACCCACCCATGCATCGGTAAGGTAATTGGCAATGCTTGCGTCGCCTTCCAGGTTTCCGCTGAATTCGCCTTGTAGGCGCCAAATGATGCGCTGCCGCGCAGCCGTGCCCGTATATCTAAGACGGATTCGGCGCATTCTGAATCGCTGCGCCGGCCCGTCAAATTCGTGGTCGGTGTAAAACTTCCTTTCGTAGGAGGGCTGCACGAATCCGGAAATGGCTATGCTGTAATCGTCGTCGTCGTAGGTGGTAAAATCGTACCCCTCCCCGAAGGTGTACTTGTTCACCACCACCCCTTGCGAAAAGGCACTCCCCGCTGCGAAAGTCATGAATGACAGCAGAAGTATGAACTTGATATGTGAGGATGCCTGCTTCATGGCCGGTCGAATACGTTTTTGGCAGTGACCTTGCCGTCGGCCATCATCTGCTTTCCGTGGGCGAATACATCGGTGAGCTGCAGACTTTCGTCAAAACAGCAAAAATCGGCGTCGGCGCCGACCGCAACGCGGCCTTTGTGCTTGAGGCCAAGATTAATGGCGGGATTAAGTGTGACTGTTTTCAGCGCATCGGTGAGCGACAAGCCGTTTTTCGCCAGCTTCACTGCCTGCACGACATTCTGATCAAAAAGTGCCTTTCGGATTCCGATCACTTTTCCATTTTCATCTTTCCTGTCGAGGCAGGTGTACCCATCGCTGCTCAGGGTGATTTTGTCGATCGAAGCGCCCAAATCGAGGGCGTGCAATATGGCGAGGTAGGGCTCTGTGTAATTCGTTCCGCCCGTGGAGATATCGATCATCCCGCCCATTTTAGCGAAAGTCACCCCCTGCTCGAGCAAAGGTTTGGTGCGCCCCATATGGGTGGGCGAAATATTTTCAATCGGAAATTCGTGTTCCTCCACGATGCGGATCAGGCAGTCGATTTTAGCTTCCAGGGCCCCGAGGTGAATGTGCATGATTCCCTTTTTGTCGCCGATCATACCTCCCACCCTCACCTGCCTGAGCACGCGGAGCAGTTCGAGATCAGTGGGGTACGACGAGCGCACATCGCTGATGGCAATTTTGCAGCCGAGCACCTTGTCGATGAAGATCATTTCGTCCTGCACACTGTCCATAATGTGCTTGGGCTCGAGGCCAAAATAGCCGGTGTACATGTAGGCCGTGATTCCCTCCACGTCGAGGGCTTTGCATTTTGCGTAAAGCGTGTGGATGCTCCTGGTGGATGCATCGGTGCCGAGGAGGCCCACCACGGTGGTGGTACCGCAGGCGATGAGGTCGGTCATGGCGATTTCGGGCGTCATGCTCACGAAGCCGCGCTTACCTCCCGCCCCGATGATGTGGATATGCTGATCGATGATGCCCGGCGCAAGAATCCTGCCCTCGGCATCCCAGGTTTTGAAAAGACTGTTAGGTTCTATCTGATCTTCAATGGCCACGATGCGGCCTGCAGCGACAAGGATGTCCTTGGGGCCGCGGTCTTCAGGGTCAAAAACCTTTGCGTTTTTTATTAATAACATCATATGAAATGAACGATTAACATGAGTATAAATGTGGCAATCACGGGGATCAAATTCCTCTTGACAAGTTGAAGCACATCGACCTGGGCGATCTCGGCAGTGGCGATAATCACGCCCGCCCGCGAAGCGATACCCGGCACCAAAGGCCCGAATGCAAAAAATGCCGCATTGCCACTGCCCATGAGCATGGCGGCGACAAAAATCATGGTCGACAGCACGATGCCGAAACCGACATAACCGAATCCGAAATTTTCCGACAGCATCAGCATGCCCTCGATTAAGCCCAGCGCGATCAACCCTTTGGAGAAGATCTCAGCTGCGATGATCAGGGTCACCACCGTTTTGAAGATGTTGCCCATGCCGTTCCAGAATTCCTTGAGCGAATTCAGCACCGCTTTAATGCTGCGCTTGCGGATCCATTCGAAAATCATGGCAATGACCAGGCTCACGAACATGGCCGTGGTAGTGTCTAAAGTAACGTCGATGGCCGACAAGCCGCTGATGTCCGAAAAAATAAGGAGCAGCAGGATCGGCAGCACAGGGATGATGGCATAGACAGCGGGTGCCTTATTGGTTTCGGACTTGGTATCGCTCTCTTCCACAGGCGACTCGGGTGGCGCCTTTCGATCGAAATATCGGTTTACGAAGTAGTAAATCACACTTAGAAAAATCGACAATGGAATAAACAGCGGCAACTGCCTGGTGACGAAATAATCTACGGGTGCCAGTTCTGCAATGTCGGAAGCACGGACGGTGATGGCCGAAGCCGGGCCGAGGCCCATGGCTGTGGCAGCCGTGATCACCGAAACGGCAGAAATTCTACTCACGCCGAGCGTAACCAATATGGGGAAAACCGAGGCCATGAGCAGCAGGCCCAGACCCGCAGCCGAAGGGATGGCAACGAAAAGCATTTGGCTGATGGGAATCACCGCCGATGCAGCCACGAGTGGGTACTTTCGCAAAAGTCCCAGGGGTTTTACAGCCACACTCACCAGGGATTTGCTCGCCCCGATCACATTAATGTAAGCCACGAATCCGCCGATGGACATGATGAGGAGACCGACGCCGGCATTGGTTTGGGCAAAGGATTCTTTAATCAGTGCAAAGACGTCGAAGAAAAAGTGGCCGGTGGGCTCAACGAGCGGTGTGATTTCGTTTCCCAGTAAATAAGCAGCCGTGAGCATCAGCATTCCCGCAAAAAGCAGCACCGCATGCGGGTAGTACTTTTTCAGCAGCAATACCGCGACGATGGTGATAAAAATGACTGACAGTAAAGGTCCGACTAAACTCATAAAACGCATTAGAAATCGTGCAAGGTCAAAATAATTCAGAAATGTGACGTAAAAAGCAAACCAATTATTTGTATTTTTACCTACCCATTTATGAAAGTAGAAACCCGTCGGATCAGAGAAATTCTCGAAACACCGTCTGCACCCGGCAGAAAAACGCCGAAATACCAGCAGATTTACAGCAAGGTAAAGCAGGCAATCCTCTCGGGCGAGCTGCCCAACAGCTGCGAGCTACCTCCCACCCGCTTGCTGGCCGATGCACTTGGGGTTTCGCGCAGCACGGTAATCAAGGTCTACGACCTGCTGAAGCTGGAGGGATTGCTGGATGCGACGGTGGGCTCGTGCTACAAGGTGGTTTCGCCCGGAACCGAAGCCACCCCGACAGATGAACACACAGCACCCGACCGCTCGTATGTATCAGTCTCAGAGGGAGCAAAAGCCTTCCGGCAAAACCTCGGATTGATCAACGCCATCGACGACCCGGGCATTGCCTTCAGGCCGGGAATTCCCCCCCTCGATTTGTTTCCGATCACCCGATGGAAAAAGCTATCGGACGAGTATTGGAAATTTGTGCGTGCCTCCGAACTGTCTTACTATGCGGGTGCCGGCGTGGAGGTATTGCGAAAGACCATTTCAAACTACCTCAACCTGAGAAGAAATGTAAAGTGCGACTACAGCCAGGTGTTTATCCTGAGCGGCTCGCTCCAATCCCTCTACCTCATCGGCAATCTGCTGCTCAACCCCGGTGATGAGGTAATCCTGGAAAACCCCACATTCCCGAACGCGCACTCCGTTTTTAAAAGCCTCAGGGGCAAAGTCACCGGAGCAAATGTGGACCGGGATGGAATCGTGACCGAGGGCCTCAGGCAAAAGATGACTGCCGGTGCCAAGCTCATCCACCTCACGCCGTCTCATCAATATCCTCTGGGCGTTCGGATGTCCGATCAGCGAAAGCAGGAAGTCCTGGCGCTGGCCAATGAAAAAGGCCTGTACATCATTGAAAACGATTACGAAAACGAAATCAACCACCCCGACCGCGACGGAAAGCCCATTTTCAGCCTCGACCGCCAAGACCGCACTTTCTACCTTGGTACGTTCAACCGCACCTTGCATCCCAGCATTCGCGTGGGCTTTGTGATTGTCCCGCGCCACCTGGTTACGAATTTTCACGCGATGGTGATTCATTCGCACCGCTTCGTATCACCGACGGGGCAAGTCGTGCTGCGCGGTTTTATCGAGAAGAACTTCCTGCACGAACATTTGAAAAATGTGGCCCGTGAAGCGCAGAATCGCCACGATCGGTTTATGGAATTCCTGGAGACGCATCTGTCAGCCCAACTTCAACCCATTCGGTCATCGAGCGCGTCCCTGCACATCACCGCCCTTTTAAAAAATGGTGTAAGCGACACCAAAGTCGTTTCGGCCCTCGCCGAGAAAGGAATTGTAGCCCATGCGCTGAGCAAGTGTTACATCTCGCCCGAGAAGAAGCAAGGCCTCATCTTCGGCTATTCGAGTGTAAAGCCGCGGCACATGACCCCTATCATGAACAAGATGGCCGACATTTTGAAGAAATTTTAGCCGTCGAGTTAACGGCCTTCACTTCGGGGCGAACTTATTTTCATGTAGCAACTACCTTTGTGCTTCAATCCGAACATATGTATATCCATAGATGGTCTTTCTTCATTCTGCTCGCTGCCCTGCTGGCCTCCTGCAACGGCGATGACAATGCTCAGGGCGAATTAGAGATGTATGGTTCAGGCGAGTACAACTTCACTTCCTATCCGCCCTTTGCGCAAAAGCCGGTGAAGTGCTTTTACCACATTCCCGAAAACAGCGGTGTTTCGACCCCCGTATTTATGGCCGTACACGGTGCCGGCCGCGATGGAAGGGCACTGCGCAATGCACTTGTGAATTCGGCAAATCAGAAGAATTTTATCTTGTTGGTGCCTCAATTTTCGTCTGAATACTTTCCCGGTTCCAATCAATTTAACCTGGCCAATATTTTTTCCAACGGGGAAAATCCGGCGGAGACATCTACACAGCCCCGGGAGGATTGGACTTTTCAGGTGTTCGATCCCCTGTTTCAGGATTTCAAAACGCGTTCGGGAAGCGCGGAAGCCAGGTATGATATTTTCGGTCACTCGGCCGGGGCGCAACTCGTGCACCGCTTCCTCCAATTTGAGCCCGATGCCGGATTCAACCGTTTGGTCACTTCGGCCGCAGGGTGGTACATGCTGCCCGACCCCGAGATCCAATTCCCCTACGGACAAGCCCTGAGCCCCGCTGCGGATGTCGAACCCCAATTCTACTTTGAAAGGACCGTTTACGTGGTCGTCGGCGAATCGGACACCGACCCCGATTCCTTTAACCTGCGGCACACTCCCGAAGCGGATGCACAGGGATTGAACAGGGTCGATCGCGCTCAGTATTTTCACGAGCGCTCCTCATTTATTGCCGACAGCCTTTCTCTCAACTTTCTTTGGCAGTATCACGAAGCCCCCGAAACGGGCCACAACTCATCGGCCATGGCAGATTTTGCCGCAGGGCTTCTTTATTAGGCACGCGAGGACCGCTCAAATTGGTATGCTGTTATATTTAAAATTGGTTTCTTATTAGTCTGTTTTTAACTCGGACACCCACAGTGGTGGAGACAATAATCCGCTGCTGGTAACGGATGGCGGACTTTCATGGAGTGCAACCGCCTATCTCGGAAGTGGCATCGGCAATGCTGTTGCCGTAAACAATACGGGAAGCGATGAGAACAGACCATTCAGCCAGGACGTAACCACGGGAAGCGTTTATGCCTCTTTTCTGATGCAGGTGCCTGAAGAGGTTACAGAGTCAAATGCCGGCTTTTTCTTCCACATGGGCCGTTACAACGACATTGAAAATCCCGACTTCACTAACATCAGCAACGCTTTCAGGGGAAGAACATTTGTGGCTCCCGGCAGTTCACCTGAAACCTTTCGAATGGGATTAAACTTCAACGCTTCTGCCGTTCCGACCGAACCTGAAAGCTTGAGTGATGAACTGAACGTCAATGAAACGTATCTCGTGGTCATGAAATACGAAATTGTAGAAGGTGATGACAATGACCTGGTAAGTCTCTACGTATTTTCTGACGGAGATGACATTTCGGAAGAGCCCGCCACTGCGGATATAGGACCTTTCGGAGGTACTGCAGGTGATCTGCCCGCTGTGCAACTCGTTGCACTTCGTCAATACGATTCTGAACAAAACATTATCGTGGATGGCATCATCGCTCAGGATTCCTGGGATATGGTCGCTCCACCGCCTCCCGCGCTCACAGGGCCTGAACTCATTGGCCCCGCTGATGGAACATCGCTTGTAGTGGAAGGTGACCCTGCCATTGAAGCAGTAATCTCTTGGACAGAAGCTGAAAATGCGACCGAACCAGTTACCTACGAATGGCAGTTGGCTTTGCGTTCAGCCGGCAATTTTGACGACCCTCTCGCACTCATTGCCAGCGACGACGATGGAAGTGCCACGACCTTGACCGTTTCATTCGGTGACTTGTCAGCGCTACTTGAATCACTCGGCGTAGAACCCGGCCAAACAGTTGAGGCCATCTGGCGTGTAGAAGCCACTTCGGGCGATCAAAGTGCGTTTTCTGTAGATGTTTTCGACATTGACATCACCAGAGGCGAGATTTTGAGTGTGAAAGACAGCTATCTGAGCCAAAATCTCCTCCTCTTCCCCAACCCCGCGAAGGGAACGGCATACATGCGTATAGGCGATGTTCCTTCCGGAAATATGGCGATC
>JAIVHQ010000104.1:7190-10121 GCA_020200995.1 Flavobacteriales bacterium | reverse complement strand
GTACTGGCCCGGCCCGAATTCAAAGAGAAATACGGCAATTACATCGGAGGTAAATTTGTGGAGCCCGCCGGAGGAGAGTACTTCGATGCTATCTCACCCATCGACGGAAAACCTTTTACGAAAGTGGCCCGCGGCAGAGCGGCCGATATAGAAATGGCCATCGATGCCGCCACAAAGGCATTCAAAACCTGGGGCAAATCCAGCGCCACCTTCCGCAGCAACGTGCTACTTAAAGTGGCCGACAAAATTGAGGACAACCTCGAATACCTCGCCCGCGTGGAGACCGTGGACAACGGTAAGGCCGTGCGCGAATCGATCAACGCCGACCTGGCCCTCGTGGTAGACCATTTCCGCTATTTCGCAGGTGTGATCCGCGCCGAAGAAGGTACCGTGTCGGAGCACGACGAATTTACCGTGTCGATGAACATCAAAGAGCCGCTCGGAGTGGTGGGACAGATCATTCCCTGGAATTTTCCCCTCCTGATGGCCACATGGAAAATCGCCCCGGCACTCGCATCGGGATGTTGCACCATCGTAAAACCCGCCGAGCAGACGCCCGCATCTATTATGGTGCTCATGGAGCTCATCGGCGACCTTATTCCCGAAGGCGTGCTCAACGTGGTCAACGGATTTGGCCTCGAGGCCGGAAAACCGCTGGCACAATCGCCCCGCGTCCAAAAAGTGGCCTTTACAGGCGAAACCACAACCGGTCGCCTCATCATGCAATATGCATCTGAAAACCTGAATCCCGTGACCATGGAGCTCGGCGGTAAGTCGCCCAACGTTTTCTTCCCCTCCATCATGGATGCCGACGATGCATTTTTTGACAAGTGTATAGAGGGTGCAGTGCTTTTTGCCCTGAATCAGGGTGAAGTTTGCACATGTCCCAGCCGAATGTTGGTGCACGAAAGCATCTATGAAAAGTTCATGGACCGCGTGATTCAGCGCACCGAGGCCATTAAAATGGGCCACCCGCTCGACACCACCACAATGATGGGAGCCCAGGCGTCGAAGGATCAGTTTGACAAAGTGATGAACTACTTCGATATCGGTAAGCAGGAAGGCGCCGAAACCCTTACGGGCGGTACAGCAGCCAACCTGAACAGCGGCCTCGAAACGGGGTATTACATCAAGCCCACCATTTTGAAAGGGCACAATAAGATGCGCGTATTTCAGGAAGAGATTTTCGGCCCCGTGACCTCCGTGACCACTTTCAAAAGCACCGAAGAGGCCGTTGAGATTGCCAACGACACACTCTACGGACTCGGCGCCGGCGTGTGGAGCCGCGATGCCCACGAGCTATACCAGGTGCCCCGCGCCATTCAGGCGGGCCGTGTATGGGTGAATTGCTACCACAACTACCCCGCGCATGCACCCTTTGGTGGCTACAAGCATTCGGGCTTCGGGAGGGAGAATCACCTGATGATGCTCAACCACTACCGCCAAAACAAGAACATGCTCATTTCTTACGACAAGAACAAGCTGGGTTTCTTCTAGGCTTTGCCGAATGAAACCGAATGTTGACAACACTTCCCGATGCGCCATGTGTGCGTCGGGGAGTTTTTGTCTTTTTTGGTAGCTCAAGTTCCAAACTTATTACCCCACCCACACCCCGAGGCCTGAAGGGCGCCACTCAAACCTCATCACTCACAGTTCATACCTCATCAATCATACCTCAAGAAAAATGTCTCACAAAAGAATAGACCTCACCGAAGAAGCCAAAGCTCCACGCCCATGTGTTTTCCGAAAGGAGAGTTCAAAACGGGCCCCTCCGACGTGCGATTGGGCGAAGTGCACGGCTGCGAATTTTTCATGAGCGCTTCTCAATTCGAGTACTGGAAGCACACCCACCTCACCCTTGACTGCACCGATGGCCGCGGCTCGAGTTTTAGCCTCGACATCCCTTACGGGAAAAGGTTTTTGATCAAAAGCCGTCTCTTTACCGAAGACGAAACCGCCGATCTGGAAGAAGCGACGAGGGGGGAGTAGCGCAGTCCAAGTTTTTGCCGATTTCTGAAATTTCTTTCCGAATCCCCGACAAAATCTCCGTTCGGGAATACTCTAATGCACCGTTTTTGATATCCGCATTCAAGCAAATAATTTGTAATCTTATGGTCTGAAACATTATACCATGAGGTTGTTAACCCGATTATTTTGCATTGTATTTATTCTTTTCACCTCTTGCGCTTCGGATGAGGAGCAGGAGGAATTGGCAGCTGGTGCTGAGCGTACCCTCGTAAGGAAGCTTGGTAATGATCAGGTAGCTCTCCCTTATCAGCGCCTGCCGGACCCGATACGCGTCTTGGTGATAGATAGATTTTCATCAAGTGTTTCGGGGGTCGAGGTTGAGTTTTCCGTTGAGGAAGGTGGTGGTTCTGTAACTGAGGAGGTAGTGGTAACAAATGAGTCGGGTACAGCCCAAACCCGCTGGATTTTGGGAGGGGAAGGCCCTCAGGTACTCGAAGTCTCCGTCCGCACTGCCACAGGTGCTCAAGTCGAAGGTTCCCCCATGGCGTTTACGGCGACTTTCCCGATAGTAGACTGCCCGGATGCCATAGATGCAGACGGCTATCAATACCCCACTGTGATCATCGCAAACAGGTGCTGGACCGCTGAAAACCTGCGCACTGCTACTTTCCAAAACGGCGATTCCGTGCCTATCGTGACCGACAACACACTTTGGTCAGGCACCGAAGATCCCGCCGCAGCTTACTTCGATAACAACCCCGAAATTCATCCCCTCTACGGAAAATTGTACAACTGGTACGCCGTGGCCGATGAACGCAATCTCTGTCCCGTCGGATGGCATGTGGCTACTACCGAAGACTATGACGCATTGGTCACGGACCTCGGCGGGACCCTCGAAGCGGGCGGAAAAATGAAATTCTTGGGCACCGATTTATGGAATTTGCCAAATACCGCTGCCGACAA
>JAIVHQ010000104.1:0-7142 GCA_020200995.1 Flavobacteriales bacterium | reverse complement strand
CCGCCACTACGACGGGAATTACTACGATTTTGGCAAACTGGCCACCCTTTGGACCGCCGATGAAATCGGCCTTCTGAACGCATGGATGCGGTACTTGTATCACGACCAAGGCAATATTGTGACCATGGGCAACAATAAGCGCAGCGGACTCTCGGTGCGTTGCGTCGCCGATTGAGGTCGTCAATTGATTGATGTAGAGAGGTGTATTTCGGCCGGAAAGATCTACCAAAAAATAAATTACTCCCGCTTTTAACAGATACTGTCTTTTGGTGTACCTTGTTGTGCAGCAATTATGTCTACATTACCAGTTCACCGTTAAACTATGAAACATGAAAAAAACCATCTACTCCGCATTCATCTGGGTCCTGGGCGCTGCCCTTGTATCATCCTGCAATTCGAGCAGCGATCTCACTAGTTCATCCCTCATCCAGAAGAGAAAGTACACCAAAGGCTATCACGTTGACTTTGGTGCAAAAAAACGAGACAAACCCTCAACAGTCTTGGCACTTGAAGAAGCTTCGACCCGCGATGCAGCACCGATTGCTGTGAGCGCCCCTGCACCCGAAAGGCCCGTGTTGACTGCCTCGGTCGATAATGCCATCGAAGAGGTGAGCACTTCGAAATTTGAGAACCTCCGACATGACGAACCGGAATCTACCCAAATGCCCGCCGATATAGGCGCAGATTTGGCTGCTTCGGACGCAACGGCCGTTCAATCTTTTGCAGACATCAACAGAAGTGAAATGCGAAAATCCATCCGCTCCCACCGCAAGGCAGCCCGAAATGCTTCAGCGGCTTCAGCGGCGGCATCGGCTTCAGGTGAAAGCCTTCTCCTTTATGTTATCCTAGCCATCTTCATTCCGCCGCTCGCAGTCGGTTTGCTCTACGGGATTGGTACAGAGTTTTGGATCAGCTTGTTGCTCACCCTCAAATTTTTGGCTTGATCCACAGGCCTGAAGGTTGGGTCAATTATTCGATATATTTACATTGCTTGAAAGTCGCTTTGGCGGCTTTTTTGCATTTGAAGGACCCCTTGTTTCACATTCACGAAGGCCCCTCCAAAACTTTCTGTAATTTTCGCCGTGCGAATTGCGGGGTGTATTTTATGTTTTTTTATGGTGGGCTGTGTTTTTGGCCAAACCAAGGGCGCCGTAAATGAGCCCCTCCCCATTGATACCGTAGCTTCCAAGCCCGTTATTTTCGGTATTCCACTTATATTTTACACCCCCGAAACGCGGTGGGGTTTTGGCGCTGCGGGATTCATGTCGTGGCGCTTCAGGGGCGAGTCGCCCGGATCGAGGCCCTCGCAGTTTCAGCTGGGCGGCGCTTACACCCTCGAGGATCAGATACTCGCCTACCTGCCCTTCCGATTGTGGTGGGACGAAAACCGGTTTTCTCTATTTGGCGAGCTGGGGTGGTTCCGCTACAACTACTTCTTCTTCGGCATTGGCAACGGATTGCCCGATGATTATGACGAACTCTACGGCGTCGACTTTCCCCGACTTCGCCTCACTTTTATGCGTGAGGTCGTTCCGCAATTTTACCTCGGGTTGCGTATCATCGCCGACGATTATACCATGACCGATTTCGACCCCGAGGGCCTGTTAATCAGCGGTGAAATCCCGGGCAGCCGCGGCGGACTCAATGCGGGTGCGGGTATTCTGATCAATTTCGATTCGCGCGACAAAATTTTCGACACCTTCAGCGGTTGGTACGCCGAGTCCAACATCGACCCGGTGAAGTGCCGTTTATCTCACAGGCCTTGATGGGCGGTGCGCAACGGATGCGCGGATTTTACCAGGGCCGATACCGCGACAACCACTCCGCCATCGCCCAGGTGGAATACCGCCGCCACATCACCGGCCGCGTCGGGGCTGTGGCTTTTGCGGCAGCGGGTACCGTGGCGCCGAGGTACGGCGGACTCTCAGTCGCCAACATGCGATACACTTATGGTGGCGGACTGCGCGTGGCCCTCGACCGCGAAGACCGCATTAACATCCGATTTGACGTAGGTATCGGCAACGGTGAGCCTGCTTATTACATTACGGTGGGAGAGGCCTTTTGAGTTTTCCGATTTCACTTCTACAACTGATGAGAGCAGACCTCATCCGCAGCTCACACTATTTTCTTCAATAGCTCGGGCCTGATTCGTAGAAAAAGAATCACACCGCAATGATTATCTTTGCCCTTAAATGAATTCACGAGGTGGAGTTGACCACTCGCGGGAAAGATGATTTTCCCGAAAGGGTCTTAAAGTGCTGTCTGAACAGAAAACGATCAAATGAGAACAGAGAAATTTTTAACACGTCCTTTTTTTAATCAACTTTTCAGCCTTGCCCTCCTCTCGGCAGCCTTGCTTTTGGTCGGGTGCAATGACGATGACGACAAGCCTGCGCCGCCCACACCTCCTGTTGGAATGGTAGTGACAGAACACGCCGTCGGGCTGAGCAACCCATGGGGCATGGCTTTTTTGCCCGATGGCCGCCTGCTGGTGACAGAACGTACGGGCCAGCTGCGCATCCTGAACACAGATGGCCAACTTTCCGAACCGCTTTCCGGAGTGCCCGCGGTTTACGCCAACTTTCAGGGCGGGCTGCTCGATGTGGCCATTGATCCCGATTTTGAAGAAGACCAATTTGTCTACCTCTCTTTTGCCGAAGAATCGGGAGGGTTGATCGGAACGGCCCTCGGTCGAGGGGTGCTCTCCGAGTCGGGCATCACCGATTTCGAAGTGCTTTTCAGGGTCACCCCCAAAACCGACGGCGGAGCGCATTTCGGCAGCCGAATCCTCTTTAGCGAAGGCTACCTCTACCTCACACTGGGCGACAGGTTTCAGCTCGATATGCTGCAAGATCTTTCCACCCATCTGGGAACCATTATCCGCATCAATCCGGACGGTTCCATTCCCGGCGACAATCCCTTTGTAAACGAACCCGATGCACTGCCCGAAATCTACACCTGGGGCCACCGCAATGTGCAGGGGTCGGCCATTGATCCTGCAACCGGCCGCATTTGGGTCTCTGAAATGGGACCGCTCCACGGCGATGAATTGAACATGATCGAAGCGGGTGCAAACTATGGCTGGCCGGAAGTGTCGTGGGGTGACCACTATGATGAAATCAATGGAATTGCCGCTCAGGAAGTGGACCGCATCGACCTCGATACGCGCTGCCGCGATGTAAAAGTAGCCCCCGACGGGTCTATCTTTGTGCTGACGGACGAAAGCAATGGACGGGTGCTTCGCATCCACGCCGAGTGAGGCTCGACCCCGAAGGCGATTGATTGTTTCTACACGAAATGACTTTCGGTTCTCGTCTTTGGCTTCGATCACGTGTTTCAACGTATCTTTACCTGCTTTTTGCAAGGTATGTTGATGCGCTTTGCTAAAAGGGAAGGGCTGTCGGAGTGAAGCATCCGTGCCGCCGTTTCATATCCTCCTCCGAATCCTCTAAGTCCACCCCCTTGGTCATGAACAGCACCAAATAGTGAAAGAGCAAATCGGCCGCTTCTGCGAGAAACAAATCGCGGTTGCCGTCTTAGGCTTCGATGACGAGTTGCACGGCTTATTTGCTGAAGTTTTTAGCCGGTGTATTGAAGCTTTTCAATGTCCACTTTCAACAGGATTTGACATCTTCACACATTGATTGAAACCAACTCCGCACCTCTTCGAAACTCCAATCGCCCCTTGAAACAGCCATCACCATTTCATACTTTTCCTCTTGAGTTGCTCTGATATCTATGCCGGATGCTAAAAGAATCAATCTGGCGAGTACATATCCCGTTCGTTTGTTGCCATCCACAAAAGGATGGTTTGTGACAATGCTCTCAAGTATGGCAGCGGCCTTGTCGATGGGACGGGGGTAAAGCGCTTTCTGATCGAAAGTTGCAAATGGTCTTTTCAGGGCTGAATCCAGGGACCGCTCATCTCGCACACCATGGCTGCCGCCAAAGCGATTTATGAGAAGATTATGAATATTCAGCGCCTCATCTGTGCTGATCATTTCGCCAGCTTATCAAGCAGTTCCTTGTCTTCCTGCATGATTTTTCGCAAGTAAAGTCCCATTTGCTTTTGGTCTTTGCTATGCTTTTGAGCTTCTTGAAGGTATTGAAGCAATTCTTGTAATGCGTCTTCGGGAACGCTGTCAAGCAGTTTCTTGATTTCCGATTTTATCTCTTGCGCAGTCATCCGCTATAAATTTGCATTAAAGATAACGCAAATAAGCCATCCGCACCTCTTTTTGTGTAAACCAAACGGATGCCTGTCTAATGCTTTAATCTGCATGGCGCTTACATAACACAGCCTCCACCTCTTCCAAGTCCACTTTATGGACAGCCACTAAATAGGCAGTGCAGCAGCCCGGGGGGCTCCTCGTAAAAATTGACTGTTTCCGTTCTCCATTTTCACATTCTGCGATGCCCCGTTTTAGGATATTATCACTTCCTTCCTTAAATAGCCCATTATTTTTCGTATGTTTATGTCATATGAACAATTATCATTCAATATTATTCCGATTTCAATTCTTCACTTAAATTTTAAGGAATGAAAAGGCAATTTTATAGTTACCTGACAACTCTTTGTATACTGCTCACTTTTAATTTATCAGCACAGGAATATAGTATACAATCTTCCGGGAAGTTAAAATTTGATTGGAAAGAGTGGGTTTTAAGTGATGGGCAAAAGCAATTTTATCTTACCAAGGATGGGAATCAGTTATTGGCAAATACAGATTCTCGTTGGGTTATCCTTGATACTAAAACAGGCCAAACAATTGCAGAAGGTGAATACGTTGGTAAACTCAATAAAGTAAAAGACAAGGTAAAATTTAGTAATTCCAATGTAGCGGGACTCATACGTTTTGATGAAGGTTCTGCTTTTTACGTAGTTGAAGAAAAAGATGTGATTGTTTTTTTGGATTGGAGTGCCGGCCGTAATGTGGTTAAAGCAGTACAATTTTCTACAGGCGATTTGTTGTGGGAAAAAGAAAATGAATATAAGATATCAACGTCCCTTTCACAGCAATTAATTGCCGGTTTAACGGGTTTAGGGGACGACAATTTAGCTCAAGAAGGTAATTATACAAAGCCTATTGTGTCAGGAGCACGATTAAGATCATTTGGAAATAATGCTTATTTGAGTAATGATGCTTCGATAATAGCACATGCATTAATTCGTTACGTGCCATCCCGTAATTTAATAACAATAATTACACAGGAGGGTTTGTTAGGAGTTTCTCTTCAGGAAGGGAGGTTACTTTGGAGCCTTGAGGTTCCTGAATTAAGAATGGGAGAGCTTTTAAGTATACCTTATTCAGATGACGTTATTTTTATCAATCGAATGAGCAGATTGGACGGAGATAAGGGAGTAGAGACAGTGTTTAATAATAAAAAAGACGGAGATAAAAAATTGATTTATAGAATAAATCCTGAGAGTGGGGAAGTTATTTGGCAGACGACGTATTGGGGAGACTTTCAAGCGGGGAGGACACATATTCAAGATAGTTGTCTGGTGCTGGATTATACAGTAGTTGAGGCCTACAGTATTGAGTCAGGAGAAAGGATATTTTGCTCCGTAGATGAAAAGGTTGCCAAGGTATCTAACTTTATGACCTCTGCAAGAGATGGGTTAAATGTCCAATATCAGGCGATTAATAATGCTGTTTTTCATAATGATTTTGTTTACACAACTGATTTTGAGTTTAAGTTTAATGTTGGTAATCCCCCAAGTTATGTGCAAAAATTTAACTTTAAAACAGGAGAAAAGATATGGCAAACAGATAAAATGGATAAAGGAACGGACGTTTATTATGCCAACGATAATTACATAGTGTTGGAAAATTCATCGGGAATTGCTAAAACCTCTTTACAGATTTTAGACGCAGCAAATGGTGATTTGGTTTTTGAAACTGAAGAGATAAAGAATTATTGGTTTAGAAATGGAGCAGGTACGGTGTTTACAAAGGATGGTATTTTTAGAACCGGCAATAAAAATACTTACAGTTATGATCCTAATGATTTTCAATTGATCAAGAAGTTTGAAACTAACAAAACAGGAGTGGGCAAGCTACAAGCGATGTTTCCTACAGACAATAGTTTAGTTTACATAACAGACAAAGGTGTTGCCTTTTTTAATACAAAAGGAGAGTTAAAAAGTATAATTGAAGCAAAAAGTGTTCAGGCTGCCTATTGGAATAACAATTACTCTTACATCTTGGATAAAGAAGAGATGCAATTGGTGTCCAATGCTAGTGAAGATCAAGTTCAAAAGTTACCTATTCCTTACAGTGAAGACCGTTTATTCTTTTTTACCGAAGATGCAGAAAAATTTGCAGTGATTAAATCAGATAATCAAAGCTATATGGTATATACTAAATAGATAATTGATTTTCGACCGATGTTATTTGAGGACACTTGTCCAAAGTAAACTCTTAGACAATGATATCCTTTGACTTTACAAGCTTTCCAAGTACAAGAGCCTTGTTTTACAAAGTCTACCCTCATGTCACCAAAGTAGCGTTTACAAGCGCTGAAAAAGTGCTTCCGTCAATCAGTTGTACAAGTTGAGAAGAAGTAACTTATTTAAAAGATGATATGAATTTGTTTTTATTTCGCGACCCCCTAAATTATTGTAGCATAGTCATTTCATTTTTTCATTGTTTTGGACGGATGTGCAAGCGGGTCTTTCTTCATGCCACTAGCGGTACAAAATCTTTTTCTACATATGCCTTCAACTGAGGATTCAAAGACCGCGCGGTGATCAAATCCACCTTGATGCCGAGCTTTTCGCTGAGTTCTTGTTCCAATCCAATAATTGACAACAAGTCAAGCGCCGGCTCGAAATCGATTAGAATGTCGAGATCACTGTGTTCCGTATTCTCCCCACGGGCATAGGAGCCAAATATCCCAACCATTTTGGGCGAGTATTCCGAGACGGTGTCGAGAATAATCTCTTGTTGTCGTAAGGTGATCATAAATCAAAATTAAGAATTTGCATGCATATGTGCGCAATTTCGCTAAGCTTCATTAGTGGTGAGGAGATTCACCAATTTCATCTATTTGATTCTTTTTCTCAACGCTCCCTCCACCTCTTCCAAGTCCACCCCTTTGGCCCTGAGCAGCACCAAATAGTGAAAGAGTAAGTCGGC
>JAIVHQ010000307.1 GCA_020200995.1 Flavobacteriales bacterium | reverse complement strand
CCTCCGCCAGGTCGTCAACATGGAGAAACTCGCGCTTCGGCTTGCCTGTGCCCCAGATTTCCACTGAGGGTTTCCCGTCGCGTTTAGCCTCGTAAAATTTTCGCACCAGCGCAGGGAGGACATGAGAATTTTCAAGGTCGTAGTTATCGTTGGGACCATATAGGTTGGTGGGCATGGCCGAAATAAAATTACACCCGTACTGGTCTCGAAAGGTTTCGCATAGTTTAATACCCGCTATTTTAGCGATGGCATAAGGCTCGTTGGTGGGCTCAAGAGGTCCGGTGAGCAGGGATTCTTCAGAGAGTGGTTGTGGAGCCATTTTCGGATAAATGCAAGAAGAGCCCAGAAACAATAGCTTTTCGACCGCACACTCCTTTGCTGCAGCAATTACATTGGTGGCAATCGCGAGATTGTCGTAGAGAAAATCTGCACGGTAGGTATTATTGGCCTGAATGCCCCCCACCTTGGCTGCAGCCATGTACACATGTGTGGGGCGCACATCGGCAAAAAATGCCCGCACCTTGAATTGATTGCGCAGGTCGAGGGCTTTTGAGGAGCGGGTTACCACATTCTTATGTCCGCGCTCTTTGAGCTTTCTGACGATAGCGCTGCCCACCATTCCGCGGTGGCCTGCCACGTATATTTTATCTCCGCTTTTCATTTTATTCATTGTAATTCATCACAGAATGCCCCCCGTCGAGGAGATATTTGTCGCGCTTAAAAAGTTCGATGTCGGCGGTGACCATTTCGCTGATCAGGCTGTCGAGATCGTAGCGGTGCTTCCACCCCAGCTTTTCAAAAGCCTTGGACGGATCACCGACCAAAAGTTCCACTTCGGTAGGGCGGTAGTAGCGGGGATCCACTTCTACGATCACCTTCCCCGTTTTAGCATTTTTGCCTTTTTCGTCCGGTCCTGTTCCCGACCACTCCACAGTGATTCCCGCTTTGGCAAAAGCCTGCTCCAGAAAGTGACGCACGCTGTATTTCACTCCTGTGGCCAGCACAAAATCGTCAGGCTCATCCTGCTGAAGCATGAGCCACATACCTTCCACATAGTCTTTGGCATGGCCCCAATCACGCTCGGCATCGAGGTTGCCCATAAAAATCTTCTCCTGAAGCCCCAGCGAAATACGCGCTGCAGCGCGGGTGATTTTCCGCGTCACGAAAGTCTCACCGCGCAGGGGGCTCTCGTGGTTAAAGAGGATGCCGTTGCATGCGAACATCCCGTAAGCCTCCCGGTAATTTTTGATGATCCAAAAAGCGTAGAGCTTCGCCACACCGTAAGGACTGCGCGGATAAAATGGGGTGGTCTCGGTCTGCGGCGTTTCCACCACTTTTCCGTACAGCTCGCTGGTGGAGGCCTGGTATATTTTGGTTTTCTTCTCGAGCTTCAAAATTCGCACGGCTTCAAGTATGCGAAGTGTGCCCATGGCATCAACATTGGCGGTGTACTCCGGCGTTTCGAACGAAACCTGCACGTGCGACATGGCCCCGAGGTTGTAAATTTCGTCGGGCTGCACCTCCTGAATGATGCGGATCAAATTGGTGGCATCGGTGAGGTCGCCGTAATGGAGGGTGAACTTCACGTCTTGTTCGTGTCGGTCCTGGTAGAGGTGGTCGATGCGATCGGTATTGAACAAAGAACTCCGCCGCTTGATCCCGTGCACATTATAACCCTTGTCGAGCAATAGTTCGGCGAGATAGGCGCCGTCCTGGCCGGTCACACCGGTGATGAGTGCCGTTTTTTGTGGCATTTATGAAGGTTTTTACAAAAGTAAGACAATTAACGAGCGACGGGGCTGCAGATCAATATCCGCCACCACTGCCCTTAATTTGCTCTATGGGGTGCCACGTGGTTTTCACCTCCTGGAGGTCGTTGATAAATAGGGGACCCGGCTTTTCGGTCTCTTTACTTTCGTAAAAAATGCCGCGCTTGACGTTTTCGGCGCCGTGCTGTCCGAGCTCCATTTGAAGTGAAACCGCTGCATCCCATACCACAAGGGCGTTCACATCCATGTGCGAAGCAAAGTGGTGTTGGAGCTCTGCCCTCTTTCCCGTCAGGATGTTGACCACGCCACCAGGCACATCCGAGGTGGCGATCACCTCCGCAAGGCTGATGGCGCAAAGCGGATACGATTCCGAAGCGAGCACTACCACCGTGTTTCCACCGCATATTGCGGGAATCATTGCCTTGACTATCCCCGTCAGGGCAGTTCCGTTTTCGGCCATTACAGCCACCACGCCCATGGGCTCGGGCACTGAAAAGTTGAAGTGAGATGAGGCCACGGGGTTCACACTGCTGTAGATCTGTTGGTACTTGTCGCACCAGCCGGCGTAGTAGACCAGCAGGTCTATCGCTTCCGCAAATTCGGTTTGAGCGCGGCTGCTGCTGTGCCCCATGCTCGTCATTTCATCGATGAATACCGAGCGCTTTTGCTGCAGCATCTCCGCGATGCGGTAAATGATCTGGGCGCGGTTGTAAGCGCTCCGGTCCTGCCAACTGTCCTGGGCTTTGCGCGCGGCCACCACAGCATTTCTGAAGTCTTTGCGCGAAGAGAGGCACACATTGGCAAGGAATTTTTCTTCCTTGTCTTTCACGTCAAAATAGCGGCCGCTTTCGGTGCGCGGAAATGCCCCGCCGATGAAAATCTTGTACGTTTTGCTCACGTCGATTCCTCCCGTATTTTGCTTTGTCGTTTTCCTGGTCGCCATATCAATGGAGTTTTACATAAGCGCGTAGGCCGTGCATTCCGCCTTCGCGTCCGAAACCCGATTCCTTGTACCCGCCAAAGGGCGAGGTCGGGTCAAATTTATTGAAAGTGTTGGCCCACACCACACCTGCTTTGAGGCGGGTGGTGAGGTTGAAAATCTTTGAGCCCTTGTCGGTCCACACCCCTGCCGAAAGACCATAAGGCGTATTGTTGGCCTTGGTGATTACTTCATCAACCGTTCGGAAGGTCTGGATGGCCAGCACAGGCCCAAAGATCTCATCCCGGGCTATCACGCTGCTTTGGGCCACGTCGCTGAAGAGGGTCGGACGGCACCAAAATCCTTTTTTCGGTACGGCACAATCAGCTTGAAACATGGTGAGCCCTTCCTTTTTTCCTTTGGCGATGTACGAATTGATCGTTTCGAGCTGGCCCTTGGAGTTGATGGCGCCGATGTCGGTGTTCTTGTCGAGGGGGTCGCCGAGCACGAGGCTTTCCATGCGGTGCTTGAGGCGGCGGTCCACTTCGGCAGCCACGCTTTCCTGAACGAAGAGGCGCGATCCCGCACAGCACACGTGGCCCTGATTGAAAAATATGCCGTTTATAATGCCCTCCACAGCCTGGTCGATGGCGGCATCTTCAAAGATGATGTTGGCGGCTTTTCCGCCGAGTTCCAAAGTGAGTTTCTTGTTGGTGCCGGCCACGCTGCGCTGGATCATCTTTCCGACGTCGGTTGAGCCCGTGAATGCAATTTTGTCCACATCGGGATGCTCGACGATGGCGCGACCCGTGTCCCCTGCACCGGTGATGATGTTGACCACGCCGTCGGGCAGGCCCGCATCGCGGATCAGCTCGGCCAGTTTGAGGGCGGTGAGCGATGTGGTTTCGGCGGGTTTGAGCACCACGGTATTGCCGGTGGCGAGTGCCGGGGCTATTTTCCAGGCGGCCATGAGCAGGGGAAAATTCCAGGGAATGATTTGCCCAACGACCCCGAGGGGACTCACTTTTTGGTTGGGAAAGGCGTATTCGAGCTTATCGGCCCAGCCGGCGTGGTAAAAGAAGTGTGCTGCTGCGGTGGGAATATCCACATCGCGCGACTCTCGGATGGGTTTTCCCCCGTCGAGCGATTCGATCACGGCAAATTCGCGGGCGCGCTCCTGAATGAGGCGTGCAATTCGAAAGATGTATTTGGCCCGTTCCTTGGCCGGCATTTTTGACCAAACTTCATTGTAGGCGTTGCGGGCCGCTTTCACGGCTTTGTTCACATCTTTTTCGTTGGCCTCTGGGATTTCGGCGATGGTTTCCTCTGTGGCGGGGTTTACGGTTTTGAAG
>JAIVHQ010000306.1 GCA_020200995.1 Flavobacteriales bacterium | reverse complement strand
GCTCAGCGCGTATCCAGGTGGCGTTGGGCAAATTCACTCCCACAGGGGTGCTCGGAGAGGCATCACCCGATTCGGCCACCACATTGATAAAGTTGTAAGTAATGCCCGTTACCTTTTCCTTTTTGTGTTCAGGCAGGGTCGAAGAGTTTTCTTCAAAATACTGTGCGTTGTCGGCGAGCACTTTCATCTTTTCAGAAGCGTCGAGGTCGCGCACCTGTACGATGCTTTCATAGGAGCCTGAATAGCCGAGTGGGTCTTCGTACACTTCTACAAAACCTTGAATGTAATCAACCGTGGGCGAGGTGTCTTTCACCCAGGCGATGTTGTAGGCGTCCCAGGTTTCCAGATCGCCGGTGCGGTAGTATTCGATGAGGAGCTCGAGGGCTTCCTTTTGCTGCGGATTGCCCGCCACATCAACGGCTTTCTCAAGCCAAGAGACCGTTTGCGAAAGCGCGCCGCCGTATAGTCCGTCGACCTTGTACACATCTTCGTAAATCTTGCCGTCTTCATCTTTCACGAGGCGGGCGTTGAGGCCTATAGAAATTGGGCGATCGGGGTCGACGTTTTTGCGTTTGGCTTTGTAAAACAGCTCGACTTCAGCTTGCTTTTTATCGCCTGAATAGTGGTGGTGAATGCCGTTGGCAAACCACATGCGCTTGAGGTAAAGATCAAAAGCCTTCCAGTCTTCGGTCGACTTATCGCCTTCGTAGCCTTGATAAACGCCTTCGAGCGCATGGCGAATTTCGAGGTTATGGCGGTAGTTTTGGTCATAGGTCATATCGCGGCCCGCGTATCCGGCTTCCGCCAAATAGTAAGCGAGTTTCTTTTGGTCGAGAGGAAGTTTGTCCCAGGCGGGAATGCGGTAGCGCAGCACTTTCACATCGGCAAATTGCTCGGCGAGGTAGTTAAAGTCGTCTTTTGCGGAAGCGGCGGAGGCCTCTGCCTGGTCTGCGGCTTCATCAGTTTCGGGTTCAGGGGTGCAGGCGGCGAGGAACAGGGCGGCCGAGAGGGGAAGGAGGAATTTAAATTTCATGATGGAAGATATGGTTAATGCTCAAAAGTAAGAGAAAATCGGAGAGTGATAGAGAGAAGCAGGGTGAATTTGGCACGGGCTACGTTTGTTCGACAATTGTTGTTAAACACCTGCTTGTATTTTCAATCATGACTATCCTATTCAATTGAGCGGAATAGCCTCTGATAAGAGGGACCATCAGGGCAGGAAGATTTCCAATTTGAAACCGCTATCAGGGCATTTCGACCGTTGAGCCTCCTTGTGCAAGTACATTCAAACTGTTAAGAAATCACCAAGTCCGGCAAAAAGAAAGGACACATTGATATGCTTGTATCATAAAGCACAGGCCTTGAACACTTATGCGACTGATAAAAAAGCTTTTATAGATCATCCTTTGAAAACCACAGAAATCAACTACTCAAATATTATTGATAATTTCGCGGCTTTATAAGCGTACACGGGAGATTAGTCAATGAGATTGAAGTTACCTTTTTGTATTCACATCGCAGTGCTGGTCGGACTCATGTCAGGCCTGCAACTTCACGCCCAGGATAAAAAGACCTACCGCGGTGCTTACGAGTTTTACGGCTTTGAAGGCCGCGCCGTTTACGACTACCTGAAATTCCGAAAAGACAGCACCCTCAAAGACGGCGATTTCGGATTTGTTCGAAAGCATACCGATGAGGAAGACCTGCGCATCTTCAACAGAATGCAGGCAACAGGTGCTTATAAACTCGGTACAAAAAGCGGCCCGTGGGAGTACCTCGAATCAAATAACCGCGTGGTCATTAACGACATAGTGTTTTTCAATGTGAAGGCGTCTCTTGAAAGTACGCAATTTGAAACCAAGGCCAATTACGATACTTCCGGCGCCCCTCAAGGCAGGTGGAGCTATAAGGTGCTGAGCTATAAAGACGAGGTAATTTCAGACCTGCTCTCCTCGAAGCAGCTCAACTTTAAGCAGGGTGATATTTCCGGAAAGTTCACCTTTGAAACTGATGACAAGCAAGGGTATTACGGGCTTTACTCTCTTGAAGGCCACTGCTCGACGGGCGGGCTTATGGATTCTTTGTGGGTCTTCAGATACATGCGTGACACCCTTCAAATTCTTGAACACAGGTACTATACAGATGGCTTTTTGACCGAAGTGGTTAAAATTTCGGGAAACGGTAGAAACGATACCTTATTCCACTCTGTAGACCGCGCTACCAGAAGCAAACTCGCCGTGCTGCGAAACGGTGGAACTGCATTATTTAAGGTCAGTGACCGCAATTTCGGCATTGACTATATCTCGGGCTTCGATGAATCAGACAAGCGATATCTGACGCAGACCCACGGAAACGGGTACCTGAAAGAACTTTTTGACGCCATTACCAAGTTCGACACTGATTTCTATTACCACGAAGGGAAAGAGGTAAATTCACCTCTCAAAACCAAGCGATTCGAATTTAAGGCTATCCCCGAGGATGACAGTTTAAGGAGCGACATTGAAAACAAGTATCTCGCTCTGACGGCCATGATCAGCGAACTTTTTGAGTCGAACACTTTTGGACTGAACTACAAAAGGACAGACAGCCTTTATTATGCAAATCAGTATTTTCAGTTGTTGGATTCACTGACGGGCAAACTGTTTTACCCCATTAATAAAGTAGTATCTGATGAGTTCAAATATTTCGACACTTACGCCTATTCCGAAGAGCACAACTTCGAATTTATGACTGTCGATACGGTTCGGATCCAATCGGGAGAAACCGAATTTGCAATTGCACCCGACTTCAATGCAGGACTCGATCCAAACGCCCGGCTCACAGAGCGCATGCATCACTACCTGAACATGATGTACGAGAGGGCGCGCATTCTGCGTGTCAGTGTCAAGGAGCAAATGAAGTTGATTAAAATCGGCGATGAGCTCGAAGCACTTCAAGAGCGCATTATCGAAGAACGAGAAAAAATCAATAAAGAAATCGACCGGCTCAGCTTTTATTCAGGAAAGCAAGCATCTATGTATGAAAGTATGGCCGACAACTTTATAGATAAAAAATTCGAAGCTTTTAAAGATGCCTATGGCAAAGATGAAATGGAAGCGGGCAAAGTCGACAAAGCCAATGAATACCTCGAAGTACTCTCTACCATAGAGGACTTGATATCTCCCCTTACACTGCCCCACCCCAATCAGGATAAGCTGGACTCCCTGTACCTTGAAGAAGTTTTTAACCCGTTCACCTATTCAAGCTACAAAAGACGCGTTAAAGAGGATCTTTACAAGAAAGGTGAAAAACTCTTTGATCACTACATCGCTTCACTGGAAGAAGAGGAAGACCACCAACAATTACAGAAAACGCTCGATAAGATCAAAGTGCTCCACAAGCGCATGGAAAAATTGAGGAGTTCGGATTCGCGAAGCCTCGAGCGCAGCTTAAGAGGTGCCAGGACACCCGAAGAAATAGAAAAACTACTCGTGCCCAATAATGAATAAGTTGATCTGCAAATACGGGGCGACGTTTATGAAAGTAGGCGTATTTGTGGTTATTCTCTATGCCGTTTTCCAGGGCAATACAGTGAAGGGCCAAGGAGGCGGCGACATTCCTGATGCTATCGTGAATACCCCTGCGCAAACTGCATGGTGGCAAGGCCAATATTTCAAGGCGCGCATTTCAGATCGTTTATTCTATTACCACGAAGTGCATTACAGGCGCATCAATAGTCTGGACAATCGACTTGATTTTGCGGGACGCGCGGGTCAGATTTACAACAGGCCCGGTCTCACTTATCTGGTCAACAAAAATTTTGAAGTGACCCTCGGGGCAGTGACCACGGTAAGGTTTTCACCCGACCCCTCTGACGATAACCTAAAGCGGGCCATTCCCGACCTGCGTATCTGGCATCAATACCTGTTTGCCCAAAAAATGGGACGGTTCAAGTTTTTGCATCAATTCAGGGTTGAACACCGCTGGCTTTCCGGTTTCGAAAAAGGTTCAGAAACAAATTACACCAACCGCTGGCGCTACAAACTCGCCATGTACATTCCGCTCAACAAACCCCAGATGGAAGACAAGACCTTGTATCTGTATCCTTCCAACGAATTTTTCTTTGAAAGCGGACCGAAGAAACTCAGCATCTTTGAAGAAAACCGCCTCTACGTCGCAGCAGGGTATACCTACGGCAACTGGCAGTTTTTCGTGGGATGGATGTACACTTACGGGCCAAATCAGCAGGAATTTTGGGAGTACAGGACCCGCCACATCCTGCGCACCAACATCGCCCTCAACCTCGACCTGAGAAAAGATAAAAAATTGCCCTCAGAGGGAATTCTGCTGCCTTACTAAAGCACCTGTTGGTGTGGCTGATCAGCGGAAATTTGCGTCAATGGCCCTCGCATGGGAAGGCTTGAGGCCTCATGTAATTCAAATAATGACTTATTTGTAAGTAATTACTGATCAAATAACAATCGCGCGCTCATTACCACCTTCCGCATCTCTCACCCACACCATTGCGGCACGGTCTGTTTCCGCCCATGTCCGCATCAGTCCGGTTTTGTCGGTCCACCCTACGTCTTGTCCCGCGATAAGCCGGGGATGTACCAGGCGGTCTGCACCTGAAGGAGAGAAAAATGAGCAATGGTCAAATTCCCGCGCCGCAAACTCATCC
>JAIVHQ010000103.1 GCA_020200995.1 Flavobacteriales bacterium | reverse complement strand
TCCTTTCAAGATAGCCCTGGCGCGCGATTCAAGCCACTACGACTACGCCACGCTGAAAAAGGTCTTTTACCAAAACCACGTGAATGCTTCATTCTTTGAACTTTTGGTGGTGGCGGCATTCGTGATCGTGGGGACCTTTCAGTTCAACACTTACTTTGTGATTCCCGCAGCGGCGAGTGCCTGTTTGGTTTTTACCGCCGTCATCATGCTGGTGAGTATCACCATGTCGTGGCTGAAAGGCTGGACTTTTCCCGTGCTCATCATTCTCTTTGCAGTGGTGAACAGCCTTACGGCAAAATACGACATCCTCAACATGTCGAATCCAGCCTACGGTTTGGATTACAGCGTACCGCCTGTGCCTTACACCCAAAATACGATCGACAGCCTGAGTTCCGATCTGCTGAAAGTGCGTCAGGACAAAGCTTACCACGAGAACATCCTCAACCGCTGGCTCGATGGCGAGCGTAAGCTCAAAGGAGATCCGACTTACAAGCCCAAAATGGTATTCGTGAACACAAGCGGAGGAGGGCAGCGCTCCACGCTTTTCACGGTGCAGTGCCTTCAATACGCCGACAGCATTACCGAGGGGGCCTTTTTCAGAAATACGCGGCTCATCACCGGTTCGTCAGGAGGCACTGTCGGGGCGGCGTACTACCGTGAGCTCTACCTGCGCCGCGACAGCCTGGCGCACGGGCTGTACAGCCGCAAATACCTCGATAAGGCGGCCAAAGACATATTGAACCGCATCCTCTACACCTTTGCCACCAACGATATTTTCGTGAGGTTCCGATACCGCGATCTTGCAGGCCACCGCTATGTGCTCGATCGGGCGATGACCTTCGAAGAGCAGCTCAACCAAAACACCGACTTCATACTCGACAAGACGGTGTCGGATTATGAAAAGGACGTTTACAGCGGGGCCGTACCCATGATGGTGCTCACACCCTCGATTGTCAACGACGGTCGGCGCATGCTCATCAGTTCGCAGCCCATTTCGTACCTGACCTATGAGTACCCCGACATCAAGCAGCAGCTCAACCTGGCAACTGAAAATATTGAGTTCAACCGCATGTTCGCCCGCCACGGCGCCGAAGACTTATTGCTCACCAGCGCCCTGCGCATGAGCTCCACATTCCCTTACATCCTGCCCAACGCCATCCTGCCCACCGAGCCTCCCATCGAGGTGATGGACGCCGGACTTCGGGACAACTTTGGAACAAAGGTGACGGCACAATACATGATCTCATTCAAATCTTGGATTGAAAAAAACACGAGCGGGATTGTAATCCTTCAAGTGCGCGATGTGGAAAAGCACTTCGAGCCCAAGGGGAGCAATACCACCATACTTGGAAAGCTGGTGGATCCGATCGGTTCCTTTTACGGCAATTATTTCAACGGGCAGGACTACAACATGGACCAATTGATGCGCATGACATCCAACAGCATCAATGTGCCGATACACCAGGTGCCTTTTGAGATCATGCGCTACCCCGACGAAAATATCGCCCTGAGCTGGCACCTCACCGCCCTTGAAAAACAACGCGTATTGCAATCCATGGATTTCGAAAATAACAAGCGCTCCCTCGAGCGAATCCGAGAATTACTCAGCGATTAAGGCCGATATTTTGGTTAATTTCGGCGCATGAAGCACCTCTTTGCCCTTGCGTCACTCTTAATGTCGCTTATCTATCAACCTCTTTTTGCCCAGGCACCCCCTGCCGGCTTTTCCGTTTCCCTTCTCACATGCAGTCCCGGCGATGATCTCTACTCGGTATTTGGCCACAGCGCCATCCACGTGTACGATTCGCAGTCGGGCATAGACAAGGTTTACAATTACGGAACTTTTGACTTCGATACCCCAAATTTTTATGTCAAATTCGCCCGAGGGCAATTGAACTATTCCCTTGCCGTGAGCGATCTCGGACGATTCCTGGGACAATACAAGTACGAGGGTCGATGGGTAAAGCGACAGGAGCTCAACCTCACGGAAGAAGAAAAACGCGCCGTATTTGCCTTTTTGGAAAACAACGCCAAGCCCGAAAACCGCGATTACAAATACGATTTCTTCTACGACAACTGCAGTTCACGCATCCGCGACGTGTTCGAAACCGTGCTTGGCAATCGGCTCACCTACCCCGCCGCAGCGCGCGATACATCGGCCACCTTCCGGCAAATGATCAAGCTCTACCTCGGCAATCACCCGTGGAGCGAGCTGGGCATCGACCTGGCGCTCGGCATCCCCTGCGATTACCAGGCCGACTACCGCGACAAAATGTTCCTGCCCGATTACCTCATGGCCGGCTTTGACGACGCCCGCGTGATGCGCGATGGGGAGTCGGTGCCGTTGGTGGAGTCCACGGCACTTGTCCTTCCGGAAAATCCTGCCTTGCGTGACACCGGCGAGAGCAGCATTACCTGGGCCTTTTGGGTGTTTTTCGGTGTCTGCCTGCTCACGGGAATTTTCGTCGATCCCGCGCGGATGCGGTGGTTCGACATTTCGCTATTTGCCTTCGTTGGTCTACTCAGCATTGTGATTCTTCTGCTTTGGTTTGCCACCGATCACAGCGCCACCAAGTGGAACATGAACATCCTTTGGGCCCTGCCTACCTGGTTTTACGGCGCCTACCTTATCGCTGTGCACAAGCCCGAAAGCCGGTTTTTCAGGTATCAAAGTGGATTTTTGTTTTTCGTGGTGGTGGCCTGGATGTGGATACCGCAAACGTTGAATGCGGCCATCATTCCTGTGGTGCTGGCCCTGATCACCCGCGGCTGGTCATGGCAAAAGATGATATTTTCTAACCAACAATCGCAAGATGCAGCCAAAACTTGAAAAGAAGTTCACCGCCCTCAACAGTGAGCTTAAGCGGGTATTGAAAAAAACTGATGCCCTCGACGATTCGGCCCTTCACCGGAAACCCGACGGCGCATGGAGTCCTGTGCAAATACTTTACCACCTGCTTCTTTCCGAAAAGGGAACGGTGGGCTACCTGAATAAAAAACTCGACGGCAACCAAAGCATCCCGAATTCCGGGCTCGGAGCCAAGCTGCGCGCCTTTGTGTTGCGCAAAGCCCTGCGTAATCACGGAAAAAAATTCAGGGCGCCCTCCATGGTGGCCAATATCCCCGAGCAGCCCGACTACACTGAAGTAAAAACGGAATACCTCAAAGTGCGCGACGAAATGCGCGAGGCCCTCGAGAAATTCGACGAGAAAATGATCGGGCAGGCTTACTTCAAGCATCCGCGCGCCGGCAGACTCAATATCCTGCAGACTGTCGATTTTCTGCAAGACCACCTCGAGCGACACGCCGCACAAATCGAAGAGCGCACACAGGACGTGTAACCATTTTTGCCGGAAGGCCAACAGCCCCGCCCAAAATAGAACCGGCCGCGATTCAAAATCGTAGCTTTGCCGACGAAAGTGAATACGCCGAACCACAAATTCACCCGCCATGGCCAAGAAGAAAAAAAGTGAAAAACGCATTGTGTACAGCAACAATCCCGACTTCGACCCTTCAGGATTCGATAGCGGTGATGAAGGTGCGGAAACTTCGCCACCCTCGCAGCAAGACCTGCGCGTGTGGCTCGACAGAAAAGGCGGCGGCAAAACGGCGACCGTTGTAAAGGGCTTTGCTGGCAGTGAAGAAGACCTCAAGGAACTGGGCCGCGAATTGAAGACGCTATGCGGCGTGGGCGGAACGGCCAAAAACGAAGAAATACTCATACAGGGCGACCACCGCGACAAGGTGGTGGATCACCTCAAAAAACAAGGATATGGAGCGAAAAAGGCGGGAGGGTAACCACCAAAGACGGCATTACAAGAAGCCAGCGCCCGGCCGATTTGCCATGGTGGCCACCACCATGCAGGGACTCGAAGATGTGCTGGCGCGCGAGCTGTCGCGCATCGGAGCCAACGACGTGAGCCCCGCCAAGCGGGCCGTGTATTTCACCGCCGACAAAGACCTGGTCTACAAGGCCAACCTGCGGCTGCGCACGGCCCTGAGGCTGCTAAAACCAATCAAAAAATACCGCGCCGACGACGAAGACGAGCTCTACGCCGGCGCTGCAACCGTGAAGTGG
>JAIVHQ010000219.1 GCA_020200995.1 Flavobacteriales bacterium | reverse complement strand
CACTTTTTTTGATTTGCAACACAATGCTATACTCCCGGTTGAGGTGGTGCCGCTCCACGCCATGGATAGCGCCCTGAATCACTACATGCATCTTACTCCCGACGATGCCGTGGAAAAGCTTAAGGTTTTGTACGACACTGTAGGGGAAACAGGCGGTGATTTCGTGACTGTGTGGCACAACCACAGTCTTTCCGAAACCGATGAATGGGAGCATTGGCGAAAAGTTTACACTGACCTTGCGCAATACGTTCGGCAAAAGGTATAAATCACGTACATTAGCACAGCACCAAATATTACTGAAGCAACATGATCCACGAGTTAGGCAAAACCAATTCTATTTTCAATCAATTTCTAAGTGAAATCAGGTCGGAGTCCATACAGAAGGACCGCGCACGGTTCAGGCGAAACATGGAGCGCCTCGGTGAAATATTTGCCTACGAGCTGAGTAAGACACTGGATTTTGAAACAGAGGAAGTGACAACCACTCTGGGAGCGGCCCAAATGCAGGTGCCGAAAGATTTTCCGGTGCTGGCCACCATTATGCGGGCGGGCCTGCCGTTTCATCAGGGTTTGCTCAATTATTTCGACCACTCCGACAACGCTTTTGTATCGGCATACCGCAAGCACAAAAAGGGGCAGGATGAATTTACCATCCATGTAGAGTACCTCAGCAGCCCCCCGCTGAAGGGGCGGGTCCTGGTGCTATCGGATCCCATGCTGGCCACGGGCGCTTCGATGGTGAGGGTCTTTGAGGCCCTGCTGGAAAAGGGAATGCCCGCACACATACACGTGGTATCGCTGATAGCGAGCCACGAGGGAATAGCGTACCTCCGAAAGAAACTGCCCGAGAACACCACCTTGTGGGTCGGCGCCATCGATGATGAGCTGACGGCGCAGGCGTACATCGTTCCCGGACTGGGCGACGCCGGCGATCTGGCCTACGGAGAAAAGTAGCAGGTCATGGATCAGGCAGAGATTGCCAAGGTTGTCAGCATTTTTCTGCTCAGTGCGGTCAAGTTACTCTTTGCTCCCGGTGCAGCGATTGCTTCGGGATTTTCTTTGGAAAAAACGGTGATGATCACTTCATGCGGCGGGTGCAGTGGGGTGTTGTTTTTCTATTATACCGGATTTCGCCTCACTGAAAAAATTGGCGACATGCTCCGTCAGGTAAAAATTCTCCCTAAAAAGAAGCGGGCGCCCAAGAAGATAGTGATTTCGGACCGAAAAAAATTTGTTGTGAGGGTCAGGCAGCGTTTCGGGATGGCGGGCCTTTTGTTGCTCACTCCCGTTGCCATCAGCATTCCGATCGGAGCAGTTGTTCTGGCACGTTTTTACAAAGACAACAAGTTTATGCTTCCGCTTTTGCTATTGTCGGTGGTTTTGTGGTGCTTTGTCCTCACTTATTTTTCCGTTTCTGTCAAACAAACCCTCCTTGACTTTTGAGCCGATATCGCCATATTTTTTTTGACCTCGACCGCACCCTGTGGGATTTTGATACCAATTCTAAGGAGGCTCTCTCTGAAATATACACCGATTTTCAACTCGAGAGGGAGGGAGTGATCGATGCAGTATCATTTATTAACGTGTATACGGGAATCAATGAGCAACTCTGGAAGGCGTATCGGCTTGGGAATATTCACAAGGCCCTCTTGCGCTCACTGCGATTTTCAAAAACACTCGAGCACTTTGGCTGCCGCAACAACGAGCTCGGTGTGAGCCTCGGCAATCGATACTTGGAATTAAGCCCCATGAAAACTGCCCTCATGCCGCACACATTGGAAGTGTTGGATCACCTTGCGGGGCGCTACAAATTGCACATCATCACCAACGGCTTCGACGAAGTGCAGGGCATCAAGCTCAGGCAATCGGGCATTGCCGGTTTTTTTCAGGAGGTCATCACCAGCGAAATGGCTTCGGCGCGCAAGCCCGACCCTATGGTGTTCAAGCTGGCTTTCGCCAAAACGGGCAGTGCTGCAGCCACCTCCGTCATGATCGGCGACGATTTGGACACAGACATCAGCGGTGCCCGTGGAGTGGGAATGGATCAGGTGTATTTCAACCCTGCGCGAAAAGTGCACAATGAAGATGTGACCTTCGAAATAGAAAACCTCAGCGAACTGAAACTGATTCTTTAGCCTAAGATTAGCCTTTCGGGAAGGTGGCCAGCACTGTTTGTGATCCGGTAACCATTTCGTTGATTGCCACTTTCACATCACTACCCAGGGGTAAAAACACATCTACCCTCGATCCGAATTTTATAAATCCAAACTCTGAGCCTTGCATAGCTTCGACTTCCTCCTTCGCATAGCACATGATTCGGCGGGCCACGGCACCGGCAATTTGTCGAAACAGCACTTCAGTGCCACTGCCGTGCTTCACCACCACCGTAGTGCGCTCGTTCTCAGCACTCGATTTTGGATGCCATGCCACGAGATATTTACCGGGGTGGTACTTAAAATACTTTACGATTCCGCTGATGGGATACCAGTTGATGTGCACGTTGAGCGGTGACATGAAGATGGAAACCTGAATGCGCTTGTCTTCGAAATACTCCGTCTCTTCCACTTCTTCAATCACCACTACTTTTCCATCGGCGGGGCAGAGCACGGCTCCGTCCACCTCCACAGTGAGGCGCGAAGGCACCCTGAAAAACTGGAGAACCAATACGAGTACAACCAGGGTGGGCAAGGCCGAAATCATCAATCCGATCGATTGGAAATAAAAGAAGATTAGCATATTGATCAGCACCAGGCCGATTATGGTGCCGCTGATGATGCTGCGGCCTTCGCGGTGAAATTTCATGTGTGCAGTTTACTATTAATTTGGGCCCGAATGTACGAAAACCATCAGGTAGGTAAACACCATCGGGCTGGCAAGGAGCACCCCGTCAAAACGATCGAGAATACCGCCGTGGCCGGGCAGGAGGTTGCTTGAATCCTTCACGCGGGCTGTGCGCTTCAGCAGCGACTCTACCAGGTCGCCCAGGGTAGCCGAGACCACGATAATAATCCCGAGGACGATCCAATGTCCGATCGCTAAGTCTTCTGTATATGTTGCTATTACCACTGCTCCGATGATGGCCAATGCACCACCGCCGGCAACACCTTCGATGGTCTTTTTAGGAGAGATCCTTTCAAAAAGTTTGTGCTTTCCGAACAGGCTTCCCACAATGTAAGCTCCGGTGTCATTCAGCCAAAGCAGGATGAAAAATCCCAATACCACTTCAGGCTTGTATTCCACCACAATTTCTTCGAAAGTGAATACATTCAGCAAAGCAAATGGAGCCATTACGTAGACGATGCCTATGACTGTATGCCCGATATTCGTAAAAGGATCGGGCCGCTTTCGGTACAATTCCCAAATAAAAATAGCGATGAAAAAAGGAATACTCAGCGATACGATGTAGGTGGGAAAGACTTTGAGCTTGACCAACTCGATGCACAAGTATAATACTGAAGCTGTTACCACACCTAGCATGGATTGAGGATGCACACCGCCGATTTTTACAATGCTGTAATATTCCAGCATACCGAGCAAACCTACTACATAAAAAAGAGATGCCAGCGAGTAGGGGTTCCAGATAATACAGCCGATCACGACCACCAAAAACACCAACCCGGTAGATGCACGCAGCAGCAGTTCTTTCAAATCTCCGAGTCTTCAATGATTTTATTGGCCCTGATTACGTCTTCACGTCTTACCAGCAAGCGTATCTCGCCGATGGTCGGATAGAAGGAGTCCTGCTGATTCATCACCACAGCACTAAGGCCTTTTTCTTTTAAAATGTGCTTGAGCAATTCCACATTGTGAAGTACTACGGAGCTGTATACGCAAACCCAGTTATCATTGCTGTCCATGACGAGGGCAAAAGGTACTATTTAGTGTCTGTCCATAAAATCCGCTATCTGCCTTGCACTTGTTCTTGATGTGAGTCATCCCGCCGCGGCGGGACTCCCTGATTTTTTGAACTACGTGCGCGTCGCTATCGAACTTCATGATCCAGCCACTTGACTCTACTGATAGACTCTATTTAGTTTCTTCCGAAGGGGCTTCCTTGGTCTCTTTTACCGATTTAACATCAGCAGATTCTGACCTGTCGCCATCAGCTTCCTCGGTAGTTTCGTTCGAAGATTCTACCTTTTGATCCTTCTTCTTTTCGATTTCCTCATCCGGGCGGGCATCCGGCCTTGTTCCTTTGCTCTTCTTTTCTTCACCGTGCGGTATTAGAGGCTCTTCCTTGTCATAGGGACGTTTGCCGAAAATCTCCAAAAGATTTTCTTTAAAAATCACCTCTTTTTCTAAGAGCTGAGACGCCAGGGTATCAAGCTTATCTTTGTTGACGGTAAGCAATTGCTTGGCGCGTTCGTACTGCTGATCAATGATTTTTTTGACCTCATGATCGATCAATTCAGATGTCTTTTCGCTGTAGGGCTTCGTGAAGTTGTAGTCCGAACTTCCCGAACTGTCATAAAAGCTGATGTTGCCAAGCGCCTTGTTGAGTCCATACACGGTCACCATAGCGTACGCCTGCTTGGTTACTTTTTCCAAATCGCTGAGTGCGCCGGTAGATATTTCGTTAAAGATTACCTCCTCTGCCGCTCGTCCTCCGAGAGCTGCGCACATTTCGTCTTCAATTTGGTTGGTGGTATTGAGTTGTCGCTCTTCCGGCAAATACCAGGCTGCGCCGAGTGATTGACCGCGCGGAACGATCGTCACCTTTACCAACGGTGAAGCGTGCTCCAAAAGCCAGGAAACGGTGGCGTGACCTGCTTCGTGATAAGCAATTACATTTTTCTCCTTCTTGGTAATGATCTTGTTTTTCTTCTCCAATCCTCCTATCACACGGTCTACCGCATCTAGAAAGTCTTGCTTACCCACATTTTTCTTTTGTCTTCTTGCCGCGATGAGAGCTGCTTCATTACAAATATTGGCAATATCGGCACCGCTAAATCCTGGTGTTTGTTTTGCGAGGAAGTCAATGTCGATGGAGTCGTCGACCTTAATGGGAGTTAAGTGGACAGAAAAGATCTCTTTACGCTCATTCAGATCGGGCATATCGACGTAAATCTGACGGTCAAAACGGCCGGCGCGCATCAGGGCGCGGTCCAGTACATCGGCACGGTTGGTCGCTGCGAGAATGATCACACCGCTGTTAGTGCCGAATCCGTCCATTTCTGTGAGCAGTTGGTTCAAGGTGTTTTCTCTTTCGTCGTTGGCACCCATGCTGGCGCTCTTGCCGCGAGCGCGGCCGATTGCGTCAATCTCATCAATAAAGATAATGGCAGGCGCTTTTTCTTTGGCCTGTTTGAACAGGTCGCGCACCCTCGAGGCACCTACACCGACAAACATTTCTACAAAGTCGGAACCTGACAAGGAGAAAAACGGCACCTGCGCTTCTCCTGCTACGGCTTTCGCAAGCAGGGTTTTTCCCGTACCGGGAGGGCCTACAAGCAATGCTCCTTTTGGGATTTTAGCTCCCAGGGTGGTGTATTTCTTCGGATTTTTTAGAAAGTCGACAATCTCTTGTACCTCTTCTTTGGCACCCTCAAGGCCCGCAACATCGTTAAAAGTAACATTGGTCCCTTTGGTTTTGTCGAATAGCTGTGCCTTAGATTTGCCAATATTGAAGAGCTGACCACCGGCTGCACCCCCACCGCCTATGCGGCGCATGACAAACATCCACACTGCGATCATGATACCAATAAAGATGATCCAGGTAAAAAGTTCCTTACCCCATTCGCTGCGTGTTTTGTAATCGTAGGATAAATTGTACTCCTTACTCCAGTTGTCGAGCTTTTCCTGAAAACTATCAGCCGGACCGACATCAAACTTATAATGCGGACCGGAGTTTTCTGCACCGCTTACCAGAGGCGTACGGATACGTCGGCTGTGTTTTTCGTCTCGAAGAGCTTCTTCTTTGAGGTATACTTCAGCCATTTGCTTGTTGTATACCACAACGCGTTTCACTTCTTCATCGGTCACCATTTTTTCAAACTCGGTGAGATTGATATCACTCATGGACCCATTCCAATTGAAGAGGTTCAGAGAGATTAGTACGACGCCGATTATGGCGTATATCCAGTAAAAATTGAATGGCCTGTTTGGACCGCCTTCATCTTTTTTACCGTTACCTGAAGTAAATTTACCTTTCAGGTTTTTAAACTGTTTATTATCTTTTTTTTCAGCCATTCTGTTTTGTGCCTCTTTCTTAAATTTGATATTCTACATGCTTAACGTCTGCATCAGCCCAAAGTTTTTCAAGGTTGTAGAACTGTCTCGTCTCTTCTTTAAAAATGTGGACCACCACATCGAAATAATCTAACAAAATCCACTCTGATGAGTTCATCCCTTCTTTGTGAGATGGCTCATCGCCCGTCTCATTATAAACTTGCTTTTGGACAGCTCGGGAGATGGCATCTACTTGTGTGTCGGAAGTACCATGACAAATAACGAAGTAATCTGTTACGGCACTGTTTAACTGACGGAGGTCAACGGTGCAAATTTCCTTTCCTTTAACTTCCTGGATTCCGCGAACTACAGAATCGACCAGTTTAGATGTGTCAGCTTTGGCGGTACTACTCATTAAGTATGGTTAGATAATTGTGTAAAATTACGCATTTTCGCGGTCATCAAAGGGTTTGTCATTTTTCTTATAGGTATGAATGAAATGATTTTGCGTTTAACAGTCCTCGAAGAGACGGACTCCACCAACAACTATGTTGCCAAAGCCCTTAAAGAGGGGTGTTTCGAGGCAGGAACGGCTATTATGTCACGTTTTCAGACGCAGGGCAGGGGACAAAGGGGCAGCATTTGGCAGAGTCGGCCCGGCGAAAATCTCACTTTCAGTTTTGCTGTCGACGTTGATTTCCTTCCGATTCACCGCAGTTTTCTCCTTTCAAAGGCAGTTTCCTTAGGACTTTGTGAAGCGGTTGCGTCCATGACAGGGGTTGAATCAAAGGTAAAATGGCCCAATGATATCCTTGCCGGAAAGGCGAAAATCGCGGGCATCCTCATCGAGACAAAGGTGCTTGGATCGCGTTACGCTGTGATCGGAATCGGGCTAAATGTGAATCAAACTGAATTTGATCCCGATTTTCGTGCTACAAGCCTGGCTTTGGAGCTCGACCGCAATGTTGAGGTCGAAAAAGCGGCAGCAGTGGTGATTTCTCACCTCAATCCGAGGCTCGACATGTTGCGAAAAGGTGCATTTGAGCAGATCAATGATGATTACAACAAGGTGCTGCACGGATATCGATCGCCTGTAGAGTTTCAAACGTCGGAGCGGAGCTTTGAAGGTATGATCACCGAAGTGGATGAGCAAGGTATGCTGCTGGTGAAATCGCGGCAGGGCCACGCGGGAGTGTATGCTCCGAAGCAGATTCAGATCAGATATTAACCTTTGATTTCATTGACCAGTCTGTCGGCGATGTAGTCGAAGAGATTCGTCAATGGCTTCTCCACCATCATTTTAAGGAAGGGGTTTATATCAGCTGTCATGAGCTGATATGCAGTGGTGGAGCCATCTGTGGAGTCCAGAAATATTTCGAGGTTAAACGAAAAAGGCGAACGCTCACCACTCTCGAGCAAAATGCGGTTGGGCCGTTCGGATTCTTTCAGGTGCAAATCGATGGTGGCCGTACCCTGCACCTTAAAGCTGCAGTATTCGGAGTTGCTTTCCCATTCGGAAATACGATCAGCGGGAAGCAGGTTTTTGAAGTTGTTGAGGTCGATGATGTAGTCAAAAACCACCTCACCTTCAGCGGCCACGGTTACTTTTTTACTTTCAATGTTCATGCGAGGTGTTCCAGGTTTCGGGCGATTTTCGCCATTTCTTGAGTGAGTTCATGACCGATTCGTCAATGTATTCCGATTTAAGCGCCTGGGCGATCAGGTGATCGTAATCGGAAAGGGTGACCAACTTACAATTCGCCTTTTTGAAATTTTCAAGTGCGACGTCAAAGCCATAGGTGAAGATGGCGGCCATACCCTTGATCTCGCACCCGGCTTCTCGCAGCGCATTCACTGCAGATAGGCTGCTGCCGCCGGTAGAAATTAAATCTTCAACCACTACCACTGACTTGCCCGCTTCTATGAAGCCTTCCACACGGTTTTGCATGCCGTGACCTTTGCTGTCGGAGCGCACGTAAATAAAAGGTAGCCCCATTTCCTGGGCCACCAACGCGCCCTGGGCAATGCCTCCTGTAGCCACCCCGGCAATGGCGTCGGGTTTGCCGTAAAGAGCAGTAATCTCTCGAACAAATTCCTGACGAATAAATGTTCGCACAGGTGGATATGACAGCGTAACGCGGTTGTCACAATAGATCGGCGATTTCCATCCACTCGCCCAGGTAAAGGGTTTGAGTGGGTTGAGTTTTACCGCCTTGATTTGTAGGAGAAATTCAGCTACTTTTAGCGCCGAATCACGGTTAGATTGCATAGCGCAAATGTATAAAGTTTTTATAAACGAGAAGGCGATTATTCTTACGGGCGACCCCGATTTGGAATTGATGTCCAACAAAATGTTGTATTTCCGATACGATGATTTTGAGGAGATTAACTTTGTGATTTCCATGTTGGAAACGTATGAAGGAATCGCCGGAGTCGTGATTCAATCTGATGCTTTGGAAGATTTGTGGTCTGATTTCAGGGCCCACTTTAAAGAAATTGAAGCTGCGGGTGGTCTGGTTTTTAACGAAGAGGGAGAGGTGCTCTTCATCCACCGATTTGGAAAATGGGACCTGCCCAAAGGCAAGCGCGAAGCCAATGAAAGTGTACCTGATTGTGCTTTGCGTGAAGTGGAGGAGGAGTGTGGCATTTCTCACCTGAATCTCGGTGAGCCTCTGCCTGACACCTATCACACATACAGCATTGAAGGAGTGCGCCACCTTAAACGAACTTACTGGTTTGATATGCACACCGTAAAGCAAAACCTCACGCCGCAAACGGAAGAGGGCATTACGGCCGCACGCTGGATGAGTCCTTCAGAAATAGACTGGGATGCAATGCCCACCTACCCAAACATTCGCTTGCTGGTGGACGGATTTTTGCAAATTCACTGACCCACCTTGATTTCCTGCGCCTTCCGCGCTGCAACCTGCTTTTTGTACAATTGACTTTCCAGCCCGCTGCCGGGCAACGGAGCCTCAAGGTCAACCACCATTCCGTCAGCATTCACCCAGATGAATTGTGGAATGCGATAGATTTCCAACCGCTCCATAAATGCCCCGATGTCGTCGGGCACGATCACTTCCCAGGGCCTTTCGGGACCATGGTCAGAGCCGTCTTTTTCTGTAATTGAGATTTCCAGAACGTCGAAGAATTCACCGTATTTCTCTGCCATCATGGCCAGCGAAATGGCCTCTCGGCCGGCAGTTGTGCTCCAGGGTGCCGACACAAAAATGTAGGTCTCGACTTCGGTTTCCAATGGGTGGTCTAATCCAAGGTCCGCAAACATGCTGCCCTTTCCTGTAGAAGTGAGCCGTCGATTCAAATCGACGGCGATCCGCCGCAGTTCACTTTCGGCTTCCTCCGTTTCGCCAATCTGCTTAATCAATGCGACGATCGTGTGGGCGGGATACTTCTTATTATAATAGGCGCGAGCTGAGGCATTCAATATGGCGGCCCGTCGCAATTCACTGTCCACGAGAAAGTCATTTTTCATCATCAGGCTGTCAACCTCCGCAAGCGAGAGCCCTTTTGCCAGTCGGTTGTACATCTCGGCGCCACCAAATCGGGTGCTGTACTCTTCGAATATGCTTTCGTAAAAAAGGTTGAAAAGCCCGTACCATCCGGGGTTTTCGAAATGCAGCCCTTGGCCCGCAAGTGCCCGATCGTAGATTTCTTTTTTTGGCAGGCCGGCGGCCAGCATCATTTCGGCAAAGGTGGATTCAGCGTACCTTCCGGCAAAAGAGGAGGAAGCCAACCCCGCGGACAGCTCTCCCTCAAAGTTGAGAAGGTTTGTACGCATCTGCCGCGTTCCGATTAGTTCGGCGTTTTGTGCAAAAAAGCGGTAGTAGGCATCGTCGATTCGAGCGAGGGTGATGTTTAAATCCTCCATGCTGTCGGCAGGGCTTTTCTCACCCGTTCTTCTGAATGTGTAGCGCAGTTCGCCTTTTTGCCATGTATTGATTAGTACACGCTCATTCTCAGGCGAGATTTCCACTTCGTACTTTGCACCCGGGGTGAGGTAGAGTGGTGCTGAATACCGCCTCAGCCCAAGCCATGCCCGGCAAGTGTCTGTAATACTGATTTCCAGATTGAATTTTCCTGTGGAGTCCACAGCAGCTGAGACCCTTTCCCGCACGGCTTTCGACAAAGGGTCGGCATACACAGTGAGCGAAATTTGCATGCCCGCATAGCCCTCCGCTTTTCCCGACACTTCAGCTTTTTGCGCATTTGCCGGAAAGGCAGTGTAGATCAACCCCCAAAATAAGAGGATCTTAAAAATCGTTGTTGAGTTGTATTGCATCGGGAATGAATTTACTCACATCGCCACCATTGCGGTGAATGTCCCGCACAATCGACGAGCTGTAGGCGGCGTACTCGGGGTTCGTTACCAGAAAGACCGTGTCGACTTCGGGGGCCAGCTCGCGGTTCATTTGCGCAATGGATTTTTCGAATTGAAAGTCTTCAGCATTGCGCAGCCCTCGGATGATGTGGCTTGCGCCCACCTTCCGGCAATAGTTGACAGTGAGCCCTTCGTAAGTATCAGCCGACACTTTGTCTTCGAAATTGAATGCCTGCTCAATCCACGATTTGCGCTCTTCGAGGCTGAAGAGGTACTTTTTATCGGAGTTCACACCGATGGCTACTATGATTTTGTCAAAAAGCGGAAGCGCCCGCTTTATAATGTCTTCGTGGCCTTTGGTGATGGGGTCAAACGACCCGGGAAAAATTGCGATGCGTGCCATGATGTTTTAAATTAGGGCATTCCTGATTTTTACACATTTCTCAAGGATGGCTTCGAGCTTGTCGAGCTGGAGCATGGTGTGTGGGTCGCTGAGGGCTTTGTGCGGCTCGGGATGCACTTCCATAAAGAGACCATCCGCGCCCGTGGCCATGGCGGAGAGGGCGATGGTTTCGATGTATTCGGGGTCGCCGCCCGTCACTCCCGAAGTCTGGTTGGGCCGCTGCACGCTGTGGGTGCAGTCCATCACCACCGGTGCACCGAGTTTTTTCATGCGAAATACGGAAGTTGCATCTACCACGAGGTCGCTATAGCCAAAAGTCGTGCCGCGCTCGCAGGCCCACACTTTGTCATTGCCCGTGGCGCGTACCTTGTCGAGGGCAAACTGCATGGCCTCGGGGCTCAAAAACTGCCCTTTCTTAATGTTGACGGTACAGCCTGTTTCGCCGGCAGCGATGAGTAGTTTTGTCTGGCGACACAAGAAGGCGGGAATCTGGAGGTGGGTCACATAGGGCGCCACTTCGGCGGGTTCGTGGCTCTCGTGCACATCGGTGATGTTTTCCACCCCGAGGGTGTCGCGCACTTCTTTGAGGATGTCAAGCGCCGCTGTTTTCTCTATGCCCGTAAAGCTGTCGAGCTTGCTGCGGTTGGCTTTCTCATAGCTTCCTTTGAAGATAAACCGAATGTCGAGGCGGTCGCAAATGCGCTTCACCTCGCGGGCTATCAAAAAAGCCGTTTCACGGTCTTCGATGGCGCAGGGTCCCGAAATCAAAAATAATTTGCTCATTTATTCCTTGGCTTTTTGTCCCAAATACCCGCTGTGGTGGCGCAGGGCGTACTGGGCTTTTGTGAATCCTATTTTTTCCATAAGCATCACCACGAGTATATCGCCAGCCACCGTCATTACAGTTGTTGACGTGGTGGGGGTGAGGCCGAGCGGGCATATTTCGTCGGGGCCGCCGGTGTGGAGTACCACGTCGGCTTTAGCGCACAGCTCGGATTTGTCATTGCCGGTGATCACGATGAGCTTGAGTTGCGAATACAGGCGGCGGGCCAGAAATTCAAACTCCACCACTTCGCGGGTTTTGCCGCTGTTGCTGATGGCGATGATCACATCATTGGGTTGCAATACCCCCAGGTCGCCATGCTGGGCTTCCGCGGGATGGATGAAAACCGAAGGCGTGCCGGTGCTGCTTAAGGTCGTGGCGATGTTGTCGCCGATCTGACCGGCCTTGCCCATACCCGTCACCACCACTTTGCCGTGGCCAAGGTGTACCTGTCGGTAAATGAGTTCAACGGCTTCGAGAATGGCCCCTTCGACGGGGATATTTTGGATGGCCTCTACTTCTTTTGCGATGAGGGCTTTGATTTTTTCTTTCGTCACTGTACAGGGATTGTGGGGGCAAAATTAGGCTTTATCGCCAAACCCCGAATTTTATCCCTCAAAATGAAAGAAACTGAAATTAACGCCGCCGTATTGTTTATGGCCATGAAAATATCGGTGCCCTGAGAAATCGTGGGCATCGCTGTGCTCCAAAATGAGAAATCCGCCACCCCGCAACCAGCCGGCATCCATGATCATATCGGGCATTTCAGGATAGCGCGGGTCGGCATAGGGCGGGTCTGCAAAAACAAAGTCGAAAGCCCGCTGCGGTTTTTTGATCATCTTAAACACATCGGCCTTCACCGCGCGCATGCCTTCGAGTTTCCAGTCTTTGATGGTCTTTTCAAGAAACCCTTTGGCGACGGGATCTACATCTATTGAGATGACTTCAGCAGCGCCTCGGCTGTGAAATTCCAGCGATATGCCACCGCTCCCGGAAAAGAAGTCGACCACCGAGGCCCCTTCAATATCGGCCAGGTTGGCCAGCACGTTGAAGAGGGCTTCTTTGGCCATATCGGTGGTGGGCCGGGCCTTGAGCTTGGTAGGCGGGGTGATGCGCCTGCCCTTGAGCTTGCCGCCGACTACACGCATAGCTGTGCGGAATAGCCGATGATGTGCCTTGCAAATTCTGCGGCATCGGGTTGGCCCGAAACCGGTATGTCGCGGGGTTCAAGATCTGTGTGCAAGTCATTCACATAAGCGCCGAGACCGGTGATGAGGTCGGGACGCTCTGCGGCAGCGCCGAGCAGGGTCACAGGGGTTTTTTCGCCGGCTTCAGTGTAAAGCTGTCTGAGCGCAAAGAGGGTGAAGTACAAGGCATCTTCCGTATGGGAAGCCTCTACTGCGTTCGACATCAGTAGCTTGCCATTTTCGAATGCAAAAAAGAAATAGGTATCGCCCTCGGCATAGATGTAGCACCTTCGCCTGGAATGTCATCACTTTCAGCAGCTCCCTTTCCTGAAAATTCTGTGTTGAATGCAAGGTAAGTCTTCGCCTGCGCCTCTTCAAAGAGCGCCGTGGGAATCAGGGTGTAAATCGGAGAGTGGCTGAGCGCAAAAAGAACGGCCTTGTCGGCAAATTCAGCGGTTGCGATCTTTTCGGTTTCTCCGAAAGCGAAGCGCTCGCGCCCTATGCAGTCTTCACCAAATTTGTCGGCGTAAAACCACACCGAAAAAAAATCGGGCTCAAAGCAGAGCCCGATTGATTGAATGTCTTCTTGCTCTCTGCCGGAAAAAAGCCCCGATCGAGATGCAGTCGATGTATTATTCTTTCCAGTTTCCACTTGTGCTGGCTTCGGTAAGTGACCCGACTTTGTGCTGGAATTCGAATGGCTTGGGGTCTATGACTTGGAAAGTTTGTTGCTGCACACCTCCCGCATCAAGTTCGGCAGTGGCCATTTCGAATTTGTGATCCGCAAATGGCACGTAGGGAAGGGAGTCCACGTAGAATTTTGTTTTTCGAGTCTTTCTGTCGCTGTCGTTGAATACATAGCCGAGCACGGGCACCTGCACAGTATCCCTTACGATAATGCCCGCATCCACCACTTCGGCTTCGGTCATGCCTTCGGGCATGGTTTGAATCAACCCGAGTTCGCGCGCCATCTCCTCGGTGGGAACAGAGTCGGGAAGTGAACCGTATTTCTGAATCAATGTGAGCTCGCCATTTTTAAGAAAATGAAGAAGAGAATCGAAACTATCAGTGTACTTACCGTGCTCACGGTTGTAGGCTAATTGCGCTTTTCTCACATCTTTAAGGCGCTGCTGCACGTGCTTGTTCACTTTCTCAATTTTCTTTTCGCGAAGCATTTTTGAATTAATCACGTCGTAGTCCATGTACGCGAAATACAGTGATGAAAGTGTGACAAATACGACTACGATTGCCTGATATTTCGCGGGGATTTTTCCCTTTACGTAAAGGGTGCCGAGCACACCCACCACCAAAATGGCGATACTTCCGAGCTTGAACCCTAACGTTTGCCCTGCCGAGAAAATCAGCAGCACCAATCCGACGACAGCGACCAAGCCGGGAACAAAATACTTATTGAGGATATTTCCTATTTTCTCCATGTTGTGGTTTTTTCGAACGGCAACAAATCTACAATTTTTTTCAAACAGGATTTTCCCTTCGAGTTAATTTAAACAAAGCTTAAAAGACCTTACTTTGTATAGATATGGACGGGGTCGAACAGCGTGTACATAAGTCGGATGCCTTTCTCTCGCTTCTTGCAGAGAATTTCGGGTTTGAACCGACCACGTCGCAAGAGTCGCTGATGTACGCCATGGCCCGTTTTGCGGTAAGCGATAAGCCCCGCTGCCTTCTAACGGTGAAGGGCTATGCGGGAACGGGAAAAACGACTTTGGTAAGCGCCTTGGTCAAAACCCTCGGTGCAACGGGACTCAAAAGCGTACTGCTCGCGCCAACGGGGCGGGCAGCCAAGGTACTCGGCGGCTACAGCGGAAAGCGCGCTTTTACCATTCACAAGAAAATTTATTTCAGGCGCACTAACCCTGACGGCAGCTCATCATTCGAAATGGGCCAAAATCTCCACACGGACACGGTGTTCGTGGTAGACGAGGCCTCGATGATCGGAAACGGCAGCTTTTCGGGCAGCCCGGGTAGCAGCCTTTTGGAAGATTTGATGGGGTACGTATTCAACGGCCATCGCTGTAAGCTGCTGATGATCGGTGATGGAGCACAGCTGCCTCCTGTGGGCAGCGAGGAGAGCCCGGCATTGGATATGAAGTTGATTCAAACAAACTACCCCGTTACAGCTGCCCTCTGCGAGCTCACCGAAGTAACGCGCCAAAGCGCCGAGTCGGGCATTCTCGAATTGGCTACCCGTGTGCGTTCAGTGCTTTGGCAGAAGGATTTGCTAGCGTTGTTGCCGTTCGATCTCCCCGCCCAACCCGATGTGAAATCCATCGACGGGCTGGAGCTGCAGGACTACCTCGAAGAGGCTTTTGCCGCACACGGCGACGAGGGCGCACTCATTATAACACGGTCAAACAAGCGGGCCAATCTCTTCAACAAGTCTGTCCGTGCCCGCGTTTTTTTCCGCGAGGAAATTATCTCGGGCGGCGATTTGGTGATGGTGGTGAAGAACAATTATAAGTGGCTCGACGAAGACAGCAAGGCGGGATTTATCGCCAACGGTGATGTACTCGAGGTGCTCCGCCTCGGCCGATGGGAGGAGCGGTACGGTTTTCAATTTGTGAATGCCACCCTGCGCATGACCGACTATCCCGACGAGACACCTGTTGAGGCACTGCTCTGGCTCGACACCATTGATGCAGAAGGCTCGGCCATGCCGCGCGAAGCCCAAAAAAAACTCTACAGCGATGTGCTGGAATCATACAATCACTTGCCCACAAAGGCCGAGCGAAAGAAGGCAGTGAAGGAAGACCCTTTTTTCAATGCCCTTCAGGTGAAATTTGCCTATGCGGTGACCTGCCACAAATCGCAGGGAGGTCAGTGGCCTGCCGTATTTGTGGACCAGGGCTACGTGACCGAAGAAATGCTCGACAACAACTACCTGCGCTGGCTTTACACGGCTGTGACCAGGGCCACACAGCAGCTCTATCTCCTCAATTTTTCAGATCATTTGTTGCGAAGGGCGGATTGAGCAGTGAAGTCGGGATGAAAAAAAGCCCCTGTCGCGATAGCGGAGGGGCCTTGGCAAGGGGAATAAAAAAAGAAATTCTTTTATCGGAATTGCAATTGCTTTATCCACCTCACTTTTTTAAGATTTTTGATGGTTAATTGCTTGTGGTCGATAATTCGCATAATCACTTTACAGATTTTCTATACTGTTCCGATCCAATAGTTACGTACATGTAGTCATCCCTCATCATAGGGTCTTTCTCCACTCGAAACTTAAAGTCTATATTGTAGAGTCCTGAAAAAAGGATAGAGTCATTGGGAAATGAAACATTAGCGGGGTCCGAAGTAAGTCGTATTGTCAGTCCGTTTCTGTAATAAACATGATATAGTGAAGCTCGCCCACTTTCTTTGATGATTATCTCTCCTCCATTTCCACTTTCCCAGTATCCGATAAAGTCTTTTTTTTCTTCAGGAACGGGTTCACCACTCCTCAAGCATCCCGTGGATGAAAAGAGAAGAACAGTAAATACCCAAATCATGCGGAATCTATTGCGCATATTAAATCGATTGTAACGTTCATTAGCTGAGCTGTCTATCCGTTGTTTGTCAATATATTAAGTGGCCGGACAAATATGGGAGGCACATAGCGGTCTTCATGGACAGACACTAATTTAAAGTTCGAGCACCTCACCGCTCATGGCGGATCATTTGAAGCGATGTTTTGAAAGTTGATCCCAACGCCACTGAAAAAGTTGAGCAGCTTGGTTTCGTTGAGGTCATCCACCTTGAGGTCTTTGCGCCTTACCTTGCCCTGAGAGCTGTCGGTTCCTCCTTCGCGTGAAGTGGTGTAGAGTGATGCATCGACTTCAGTGGTGTTCTCAATAATACGCGAGCGGCCTATTCCCATTGGAACGATAGATTCCACACTGGTCAGGATTTTGTACTCATAGGTTTGTGAAAACGCTTCGGTGGCGATAATGGTGCACACGAAAGCAGCAAGCATGATTTTTTTAAACATGGTAATGAGTGTTTGGATTAATTTGGGCTGAAATTAATAAAAGTCTGATAACAGGGCTTCAAACAAAAAAAATCCGCCCCGAAAGGCAGATTTTTTGAATTGTACAGATCATTGAGCTTAGAATGTAAACGCAAGTCCGAGAGCAAAAATCTGGCGAAACTGGGTTCGTGCCGAGCCTTCCACTGCGGGAGTCACTTCCACGCCCTCCACAACTTCTGCGGGCACGGCGCCAAACTTAACATCGTCGTCGTAAATGAGCTGGGTGGTCAGGGTGGTGGAAAGCCACTTGTTGATCTCAAAGGTGATCAGGGTCTCCCAATTCACATCTACATTTTTGGCGTTATCCAAGTAATTGGAGAACAAGTCAACACGCGTCAGAAGGTTCACATTTTCGAAGATGTCGTTGCGGTATTGCATCCTTGCAAAAGCTCCAAATTCCAATCGAAACATGTCGCCCGCGTCGAGTCCGAAGGCCGGAGCGAGCGATTCGACGGTTACGATGGTCGTCTTGCTCGCCACAGGTGCGATGTATGCCGAAAACTTTTCGTTGGGCATGTAGTCCAAACCGAGCGAGGCTATCGAGAATGCCGGCGCCATAAAGTCTGACACGCGGGCTCCTTCATAACGGCCGTCTGCTATCGGATAGCCCGGGGCAAACTGGGTCCTGAAATTGAGCAATCCCGTCATATAGAATTTCTCATTGTTCAGCTGGTAACCGTATTTTGAAAGAAGGTCAATTCGGTCATCGGTTTTGATAAACGGATTCCCGTCCTGGCTCAAAAGACCGTATGCCAGGTCAAGGGTGGTTTCCCAGTGCGACCGCTTATTTGTGTAGATCGCAAAAAGACTGGTAACGGCAGTCGTGGAAATCGCATCCTGACCACCTGCAGCCCAATTGCTAAAGTGCGACTGATTAAAGGACAGACCGAAGCTGCCTCCGAATTTCCACCCTGTGGTGTCGCCCACGGCTTCACGCAGGGCGGTGCGGTTGTCGTCATTAATCAATGCTTCATCTACCTGGGCACTTGCCAGGAGCGGCATTAGCACTGCTATCGACAAGCACAGCCTGATTATTGAAATCATATTTAAATTGATTTTTCTTTTTAGTGATTACTTTTCATTGTGCATGTGCACATCCATTTGAGGAAATGGAATGCCGACACCTTCCTTGTCGAATGTCTTCTTCACCTTCTCATGAAAGTCAAAGTAAATGCCCCAGTAATCGCCGGCATTTGCCCAGAGGCGAACATTGAAATTCACGGAGCTGTCGGCGAGTTCTCCGAGCACTACCATCGGTGCAGGCTCTGCCAAGCCTCTGGTTTCCTCTTTTATAAGGCGGTTGAAAATTTCTTTTGCCTTATCAATGTCATCGTCGTAACCGATTCCGAACACCATATCCACACGGCGCTGCGGCTCGGTAGAGAAGTTGGTGAGCGATCCGGTCGAAACAGGGCCGTTTGGAAGGATCACAGTCTTATTGTCGGGGGTTTTAAGGATGGTGTGGAAAATTTGAATCTCATTTACTGTGCCCATATGTCCCTGGGCATCTATAAAGTCACCTACTTTGAAAGGTTTGAGGAGTAAAATTATAACTCCTCCCGCGAAATTTTGAAGCGTGCCAGACAGGGCCAATCCCACTGCAAGACCCGCAGCTCCCAATATGGCTATGAAGCTGGTGGTTTCAATTCCGACCATCGACACCACACTGATCACCAGCATTATTTTTAGCACAACGCTGATGATTGTTTTCAAAAACGGTCGCAACGAATCGTCCACATTTCGCTTCTCCATGGCGCGACCCGCTCCGTTGGTAATCGCTTTGATAATTCGCAAGCCTATGATCAGAATGATCAGCGCTATAACGATATTCAGACCGTGTGTAAGCACAAGATCCAATCCCGAATCCAAGTACCCTTGGACGTCTTCAGTTTTCATTGTTTTGGTTTTAGTTGTTGATTTTAAGGCCACAAAGAAAATAAAAAATAATCAATGGACGTATGTTATTCTCAAATGGCGCTGGGGCCTGATTCGTTGGTCGCTCAAATAAGCGAAACAACGGTCAGAGTAAGTGTTAGATTGACAGTGAGAAGCGCGGGGTGCCGTGGTGAAACGATCAGAGCATACTTGTTGAAAACTTTAATAGAGAGCGGTGGCTATCACACGACAACGGACAAATATCCGCAACTCATTTGCCGAATCCTTCCTTTCCGGAAAGGATGTCAAAGTAGAGTTTGAAATCACCCCTGAGCGACATCAACGGATATTTGAAGGTGGCGGGCTTGTTCTTTTCGATAAAGAAGTGCCCGATCCAGGCGAAGAAATAGGCGGTAATCGCACCGTATAAAACGTGCAGAAGAGTTGTGTTTAACAATGCGGACAACACCCAAACGAAAAACAGCGTGGTGCCAATAAAATGAGAAATTCGGGTGCCACGTTTCTTGTGTTCTGAAAGGTAGTAAGGGTAAAATTCATTGAACGATTCGTACCTCTTTTCCATGGTGATTTAATTTGCTGTGGCATTCATTATGGTGCGCGCCGCGGAATCATCGGTGCCTTCATCCGCAGCTTTTTTCACGGCCTTTTCGGCAAAAATGCGGGCCTTAGCGCTCACTTCAGATTTTTGGAGGAGTCCGGCGTAGAGCAGTAGCTCCTTGTAATCGCTGTTGTCATTTATAGTGTCCTCAATCCAGTTAACCGCTCTTTGCGCCACCTCCCGGTCAGTACATTTGCTGTTAACTGTGGCCGCGGCTTGCTGAAGTGCGGCCTCGTCGAGCAGACCTTTTTCCTGCAATGCGTCGTCCACCACATCGGCATACCGCTGCCAGTCATCCGTCATTTGATAATAATACATCCGGTAGCGCACCTTATACTTCGGGGCATCCTCTCCCAAAAAAGAATCGCCGGCGCGCAGGGCGTTGTACAAAATGCGTTCGTCACTCTCCTTAATAGCAGTTTTCACATCGTTGAAGACCAGCGAGGCCAACTTATCAATCACTTCCTTTCGGCCGTACTTGGCGATAAGCTCATCTTTGAGCTCGGCCATTTTCACAGCGTAAGCGCCTCCGCCCACATAGCGATGCATTACGCTCCAGCTCACCTCATCGGTGAGGTCATCACGTGATGCGAGCCAGGCCTCCACTTCTTCGCCCGTGGGGTGGGTGCGGTCTTTATTCTTCTTGAAAGAATTGCGGTAAAAGGAAGGGTAGTTTAAATCATAGTTCATAGGGGCCGGGCCTTTCGGCAAATGGGCATCTTCGAAAACGGCTTTCTCAACGGCCCCGACAAACGCCTCGGGCTTCATAAAACCCGAAAGCCTTGCAAGCAGGTAACCTTCGCCGTCAAAAAACAGGTATTGCGGATACTGCGACACGCGGTGCTTCATGGCCATAGACATACCAAAGCCCGTCTCCATATCCATTTTCTTACCCAAGAACCGCTCATTGATATATGCTCCCGTCTCGCTGTCGGCAAAAGTCTCGCGGTCCATCACCTTGCACCAGCCACACCACTCAGTGTATGCATCGACCATTACAAGTTTGTCCTCTTCCTGTGCCCGCTCGATTAATG
>JAIVHQ010000102.1 GCA_020200995.1 Flavobacteriales bacterium | reverse complement strand
GGTCAGCTCGACATGGACCGGCTGGACTACCTTTCGCGCGACAGTTTTTACTCCGGCGTATCGGAAGGCGTGGTGAGCAATCAGCGCATCATCAAAATGCTCAACGTGCGCGATGACCGACTCGTGGTGGAGCAAAAAGGCATTTATTCGATTGAAAAATTCATCATGGCCCGCCGCCTGATGTACTGGCAGGTCTACCTCCACAAAACGGTAGTGGCCGCCGAGCGCCTGCTGATCAACATCCTAAAAAGGGCGAAATACTGCGCCCGCAACAGCGTGGACCTTTTCGCCTCTCCCGCGCTCAAATACTTTTTGTACAACGACTTCGGTCGCGATGATTTTCGCAACAATGCAGAAGTGCTCAACACCTTTGTGCAGCTCGACGACTTCGACATTATGGGTGCGCTGAAGGTCTGGCAGCAGTCCGAAGACCCCATTCTTTCGGTACTCTGCAAAAACCTTGTCAACCGAAGGCTACCGCGTGTGATCCTGACCCGGGCGCCCTTCACCGCCGAGACCCTCGACCGGCTGAAAACCGCCTCGGCCGAGGTGACTGGAGTGGCTGAGGCGGATGCCGAATACTTTTTCCAAACCGACTACATTACCAACCACGCCTACGCTCCGGGCAACGACGGCATATACTTTCTGGGCAAAGACGGCCGCCTCATCGACCTGGCTGAAGCCACCGACAACCCTGGGTCGCTCACAAGCAATGAGACCGTGAAGAAGCATGTGCTTTATCTTCCGAAGGAGGTGGATTTGAGCGGAGTGGTTTAAGTCTCCCATACCGAAGTATCACCCGTTGAAAACCTCCTCATCCTTCCACACCCACGCACTCCGCGCCTTTGGTTTAAATTTTTATATTTGGCACGATGAAAATATCGGCCTCACAAATTGCTCAAATACTTGGTGGCGAAATCATTGGAGACGCCTCCATTGAAGTTTCGGGGCTGAGTAAAATCGATGACGGGAAAGAACACACCCTTTCCTTCCTCGCCAACCCGGCTTACACCGAACATATCTACACCACGCAGGCGAGTGTGGTGATCGTAGGGAGCAGCTTTGCGCCCGAACGAAATTTGCCGGAAGGCTGCACCCTGATCAAAGTCGCAGACCCTTACGCGGGCTTTGCGAAACTCCTCGAGCTGTACAATAAAATTAAGCATGACAAAGAGGGCGTAGACCGCTCGGCGTCTGTGCATCCCGAGGCTAAAATCAGCGATAAAGTCTATGTAGGTCCACTCACGGCCATTGAAGCCGGCGCTGAGATCGCTGCGGGAGCCAAGATTTACGGGCAGTGCTACATCGGTGAGAATGTGCGCATCGGCGCGGGCACGATTTTACATCCGGGGGTGCGCATACTGGCCAACTGCGAAATCGGCGATGACTGCGTGATAAATGCGGGTGCCGTGATTGGAGGCGACGGATTCGGATTCGCCCCCAACAGTGAAAACAACTACAATAAGGTGGCCCAAATAGGTAATGTGATCCTTGAAAACCACGTGGAGATAGGGGCCAATACCACCATAGACCGCGCCACCCTCGGCAGCACGATTATACGCAGGGGTGCAAAAATCGACAACCTCATCCAGATCGCCCACAATGTGGAAATCGGCGAAAATACGGTAATCGCCTCCCAGACGGGAATCGCGGGAAGCACCAAAATTGGTCGAAATTGCATGATTGGCGGACAGGTGGGCATCATAGGCCACCTCACCATAGCCGATGGCACCAAGATTGCCGCCCAATCGGGCATCGGGTCGAGCATCACACGCACCGACAGCGTGCTCCAGGGCTCACCCGCTTTTCAAATCGGAGACTATAAAAGATCTTATGTCGGATACCGAAGGCTGCCTGAGCTGATGAAGGAAGTACAGGCAATGAAGGAAGAACTCGCGGCCCTCAAACGAAGCACAGAAATATGAGCAACAAACAGCGCACCCTCGCCGCCTCGACATCGTTTAAAGGCGTGGGCCTTCACACAGGCGAAAAAGTAAACCTGACCATTCACCCCGCTCCCGCTGACCACGGCTACGTGTTTAAGAGGACAGACCTCGAGGGCCAACCTACCGTGAAAGGCTGCATCGACAACGTGGTATCCACAAAACGCGGCACCACCATCGAAGAAAACGGCGCCCGGGTGCACACCACCGAACATGTGCTGGCCGCCATATTCGGTTGCGAAATAGACAATGCTCTCATCGAACTCGACGGCCCGGAAGTACCCATCATGGATGGCAGCGGAATGGCTTTTGTAAATGGCATCGAAAAAGCGGGGTACAAAACCCTCGAGGCCGACCGAAACTACTTTACACTAAAAGAAAATCTCTACTACGAAGACGACAACGGCTACGTGGAAATGCTCGCCGTACCGACTCCCGGGCAGGAGTTTCGCATCACAGTGATGGTCGACTACAACTCGCCTGTGCTCGGTACCCAGCACGCCTCGATGTATGAAATCAGCGAGTTCAAAAAAGAAATCGCCCCCTGCCGCACCTTCGTGTTCCTGCACGAACTGGAAGAACTCGCAAAACTTGGTCTTATTAAGGGCGGCGACCTCGAAAACGCTATCGTGCTTGTGGAGCGGGAACGCACGCAAGAGGAGTACCGCGAACTGGCGCAGCTCCTCGGCAAAGGCGACATGGACATTAAAGTAGAAGGCATCGGGGTGCTCAACACCGTGAAACTTCAGTTCGAAAACGAACCTGCACGCCACAAGCTCCTCGACATCGTCGGCGACCTGGCACTGGTGGGCCGCCCCATCCGAGGACACATCCTCGCAGCCAGGCCTGGTCACTCGGGAAACATCGCCTTCGGAAAAATCATCTGCGATCTCATTAAGGCCGAGAAAAAAGCCGCCCCGGAATTTGACCTCACGGCAGAGCCCGTATACGATGTCAATAAAATCATGTCCATCCTCCCCCACCGGTACCCGTTTTTGATGGTCGATAAGATCATCGAGTTGGAAGCCAACCACGTGACGGGAGTGAAAAATGTGACCATCAACGAAAACTTTTTTCAAGGCCACTTTCCGGGAAACCCCGTGATGCCGGGTGTGCTGCAGATTGAAGCCATGGCCCAATGCGGCGGCGTTCTGGCCCTGCACAACGTCGATAATCCCGAGCAGTGGAGCACCTACTTTATGAAAATGGACAATGTAAAGTTCAAGCGAAAAGTTGTGCCCGGCGACACAGTCATTTTTCGGCTGGAGCTCTCGGCGCCCATCCGCAGGGGTATCGTGCAAATGCGCGGTGTGGCCTACGTGAACGGGCAGGTAGTGTCAGAGGGCGACCTCATGGCCCAAATCATTAAAGACAAAGCCTGATGATCGATGAATTTGCGCGCATTCATCCCGACGCCAAAATCGGGAATAACGTAAAGATCGGGCCTTTCGTCTCGGTGGCCGGCGATGTAGAAATCGGCGACGGCACCGAAATCATGCCCAACGCCGTGATTATGGACGGCGCGCGCATCGGCCGCAATTGCAGGATATTTCCCGGAGCGGTGATTTCCGCCATCCCGCAGGATCTTAAATTTGACGGAGAGGTCACCACCGTCGAAATCGGCGACAACACCACCATTCGCGAATGCGTGACCGTGAACCGCGGCACGGTAGACCGAATGAAAACCGTGGTGGGCAGCAACTGCCTCATCATGGCCTACACCCACCTCGGCCACGACGTGAAGATCGGCAACCACTGCATCCTGGCCAATGCCGCCAGCGTGGCGGGCCACGTCACCATCAACGACTACGCCATACTCGAGGGTGTGGTGGCCGTGCAGCAATTTGTTACCATCGGCGCCCACGCTTTTGTGGCGGGGGGCTCGCTGGTGCGAAAAGATGTGCCTCCCTTCGTAAAGGCCGCGCGCGAGCCGCTCGCATACGTCGGTGTAAACACCGTGGGCCTTCGCCGCCGTGGCTTCAGCGAAGAGGCGGTACACCTGATCGAAGACATGTACCGCATCATTTACGTGCAAAACACCAACATTACCAAAGCGCTCTCGATCGTGGAAGAGACCGTTCCCGACATTCCCGAAAGGGCGGAGATTCTGGACTTTATTCGCAAATCGAGCAAAGGCGTGATGCGCGGCTAAG
>JAIVHQ010000305.1 GCA_020200995.1 Flavobacteriales bacterium | reverse complement strand
CGCTCACTGCGGTTCAGGGCGCGGTATGACAATGCTGACGAGCTGCTCTTGCCGGGTGGATTCGTTAATATTTCACTCGAACTGACAGGGGAGGTGGAAGTGGTGGAAATTCCGGGCGTGGCACTCGTTCCCGAAATTAAGGGTGCAAAAGTGTACGTGATCGAAAAAGGCCTGGTCACGAATCGAGAAGTGGAAATTGTAAACCGCGATGCGGAGGTGGTGCGCATATCGGAGGGATTGAGCAGCGGCGATACCGTTGTGGTATCCGGTCTGATGCAGGTGAGGGCCGGCATGAAAGTAGAAGCTGACCTCAGTGCAGGAAGGAAATTGATGAAACAGGAAACCAAAGTCGCAGAATGAGCCTCCCATCCCTCAGTATTAAACGGCCTGTGCTCGCTTCGGTGTTCAGCATTGCGCTGATCCTTTTCGGAATCATCGGATATTACCGCATCGGGCTGCGCGACTACCCGAGTGTGGACCCGCCAGTGATCACCGTGACCACCACTTACACAGGGGCCAACAGCGAAGTGATGATCTCGCAGGTCACAGAGCCCCTTGAAGAGTCGATCAACGGCATCGACGGCATCCGCACCATCACCTCGGTGAGCAGCGACGGGCGCAGCAGCATTACAGTAGAATTTGGCCTGGACGTGGACCTCGAAGCCGCGGCCAACGACGTGCGCGACCGGGTGTCGCGCGCCCAACGCAACCTGCCACCCGACGCAGAGCCGCCGATTGTCAACAAAGCGGACGCTAATTCACAGGCCATTATTTCATTAAAAGTGCAAAGTACGACCCGCGATTTGCTCAGCCTCACTGAAGTGGGCAACAACCTCTTTAAGGAGCGGCTTCAAACCATCAACGGTGTGAGCGAGGTGCGCATTTGGGGGGAAAAGAAGTACGCCATGCGGATGAAAATGGATCCCGCAAAAATGGTGGCTTTCGATGTGGCACCAAAAGATGTAAGCGCGGCCCTTGAAGGACAAAATGTGGAGCTTCCCACAGGCCGAATCGAAGGCCCGTCTACAGAGCTGACCATCCGCACTGAAGGCAGGCTGGTGACTCCTGAAGATTTTAACAACATGATTATTCGTGAAGAGGGAGGCACCATCATCCGATTTAAAGATATCGGCACAGCGGTACTCGCCGCAGAAAATGAACGCACCCTCCTGCGCGGTGATGGCGGGCTGGCCATGATCGGAATTGCCATCAGTCCGCAGCCGGGAGCGAACTACATCGAAATCGCCGATGAGTTCTACCGCCGGCTCGAAGTCATCAAAAAAGACATTCCCTCAGACCTCGTCACCAGCATCAACCACGATAACACGATCCAGATCAGGGCGGCACTTAAAGAAGTGCGCGACACCGTGTTTATCGCTTTCGGATTGGTACTTCTGGTGATTTTCTTCTTTTTGCGCAACTGGCGCTCCACGCTGATTCCGGTCATTACAATTCCGATATCGCTGATCAGCACCTTTTTCGTGATGTATGTGGCCGATTTTTCTGTCAATATTCTCACACTTCTCGGTATTGTGCTCGGTACCGGACTCGTGGTGGACGATGCCATCGTGGTGCTCGAGAATATTTACAAAAAGGTGGAAGACGGTATGAAGCCACGCGAGGCAGCATTCCAGGGAAGCAAAGAGATTTTTTTCGCTGTTATTTCCACCACGGTCACATTGGTAGCCGTATTTTTGCCCATCATGTTTCTGGAAGGAATCACGGGCCGCCTCTTCCGAGAATTCGGGGTGGTGGTGGCCGGCGCGGTTGTGATTTCGAGTTTCGTTTCGCTCAGCCTCACACCGATGATGAGTTCGCGGCTTTTGAAGAAGGGCACCGACAAGGGTAGGTTCTACCGCAGTACCGAGCGACATTTTGTTGCTTTAACTGACGGCTATGCGGGCCTTCTCGGCAAATTTATGGTACACCGGTGGGTGGCGATTTTGCTGATGTTTATCGCAGGGGCAATGATCTTTTTCCTTGGCAGTGCACTCAAGTCCGAGCTCGCGCCCATCGAAGACAGAAGTCGGTTTGTGATTCGGGTTACCGCACCTGAAGGCACTTCATTCAATTATATGAACGACTTTCTCACGAAGGTGATAGACATATCGGAGGAGCAGCCCGAGACGGAGGGAATCCTCTCTGTGACCTCGCCGGGATTCGGCGCAGTGAGTGCTGTGAATTCAGGATTTGTGCGCGTCAATTTGGTCGAACCTTCCAAGCGGGATCGCACACAGGACGAAATTGCAGGTGCCCTCACTGAAAGGCTGAAGAATGCCCCTGAGGCACGCGTATTCATCACCCAGGAGCCCACCATCGGCGATAGGCGTGGAGGGCTGCCCGTGCAGTTTGTGGTGCAGGCCAATACGCCGGAAAAGATTCGCGATGCCATCACCCCGTTTATGGAAAAGGCGCAGAGCAGCGAGCTGTTCTCGGTTGTGGATGTTGACATGAAGTTCAATAAGCCGGAGTTTAACGTTCAAATAGACCGTGAACGGGCGCAAGACCTCGGGGTGTCCATACGCGATGTAGCCGAAACCCTTCAGCTCTATTTCAGCGATCAGCGCATCGGTTACTTCATCCTGCGCGGCCGCCAGTATGAGGTGATTGCCCAGGCCGCCGACGCCAACCGCGACGACCCGCTCGACCTGCGTACCACCTTCGTGCGCAACGACCGTGGCGAAATGGTGCAGCTCGACAATCTCATTACGATCAGTGAACTGAGCAGTCCGCCCCAGCAGTACCGCTTCAACCGATACGTGTCGGCGACCTTTTCGGCAAATACAGCGCCGGGCGTTTCCATAGGTGAGGGCATCGAAGAGATGGAGCGCATAGCCGGGGAGGTATTGGACGATACCTACACAACAGAGCTGTCCGGTGCGTCGCGCGATTTTGCGGAAAGCTCAAGCACCTTGCTCTACGCATTTTTCCTGGCGCTGGTGTTGGTGTACCTCACCCTCGCCGCTCAGTTCGAAAGCTGGGTCGACCCGCTGATCATCATGTTTACCGTTCCGCTGGCCCTCGCCGGTGCCGTGCTCGCATTGTGGCTGACGGGAAGTACGCTCAACATTTTCAGCCAGATCGGGATCATCGTCCTGATCGGGATTGTGACCAAAAACGGGATTTTGATCGTGGAGTTCGCCAACCAACGCAGGGATGCCGGACTTTCAAAGATCAAAGCCATTTTGGACGCATCTGCGTCGAGGCTCAGGCCCATCCTGATGACGAGTCTTGCCACTGTGCTCGGAGCCCTGCCCATCGCTTTGGCCCTCGGAGCCTCGGCTGCGAGCCGCACCTCCATGGGAATCGCCATCATCGGGGGCCTGCTATTTTCGCTTCTGCTCACTCTTTTTGTTATTCCGGCGCTGTACACCTACATGTCGCGCCGCCAAACCAAGTACGATGACGGGGATTTTTAAAGCAGCCTTACTATTTTCGGGGTTTGTGATTTTCGCGAAAGCGACAGCAGGCCAGGAAGTCCTCACCCTCGATGAAGCGGTGGCATTGACCATGCAAAGCAATTTTGACATTCGCATGGCACGCACCGCGGCCGATATTGAGACTGAGAACAACACCCTGGGAAATGCAGGTTTTCTCCCCACAGTTGACGCTGAATTTTTGCAGGAGTTTGATTTGAACGAGGTGCGTCAAGAGTTTGTAAGTGGCGATATTCGGGAAGGAACAGGCCTTCAAAATGAGCGGATGAACTTTGCCGTGTTGATGGACTGGACGGTGTTTGGCGGTTTTGCGGCAGTGACCAACAGCAAGCGCCTCGATATTTTTGAAAAGCAAGGCGAAATCGAGACACGCCTCCAGGTGGAAAGCACATTGATGGAGCTTTTCTCGGTATACTACGAGGCCGTGAGTCTGAAGAAGCAGATCAGTGCTTTGGAAAGCGCCATCGAGGTCTCCTCGCAGCAACTTTCTTTTGCCGAAGAGCGCAAAACCCTCGGCTCGGGTTCGGGCCTTGAGGTGCTGCAGGCCCGCGTGGATATGAATACCGACAGCGCTGCACTGGTGCGCCAACAATTTGAACTGCGGCGTGTGAAGTCGGTGATCAACGAGCTGATGGGCAGGGCCCCTGATACTGAGTTTGAAA
>JAIVHQ010000101.1 GCA_020200995.1 Flavobacteriales bacterium | reverse complement strand
CTCTGAAATAGAAGATTACGATTTAAGGCGCTCTCGATACATTTTTCAGCCCACACCAATTTTCCTAAAAAATGAAACATCTTAGTAAGGCTGAAAAACACTCGAGCTGACGATCGTATTGAATTTGAAACAGTTCATTTTTAAACAATAACCGGGACAACCCTGCTCATTTCTCAACGTGACATTTAAGGTGAGGTACAATTTTGAATTAAATAGTCTCATTTACAAACTATTTGTTCAGAGTTCAACCACTCAACGGATATTCCTTAATTTTGGCCGACCACATTAAAAAACCCCTCGAACCTTGAACGATTCTCTCCATAAATTCATCGCCGGCCTGCCCAAAGCCGAGCTGCACCTCCACATTGAAGGCACTTTTGAGCCCGAGCTCATGTTTGAAATCGCCGAGCGAAACGGCAAAAAATTGAAATATGCCTCCGTGGAAGACCTCCGCAAGGCATACAGCTTCAACAACCTTCAGGAGTTTCTCGACATCTATTATGAAGGTGCCGGGGTGCTGATCGAAGAGCGCGACTTTTACGACCTCACCATGGCCTACCTCCGAAAGGTGCACACCGAGAATGTGCGCCACGTCGAGATATTCTTCGACCCTCAAACCCACACCGAAAGGGGCATCGCATTCAGCACGGTCATCGACGGAATACTTCGCGCTTTGGAAGAAGGAAGGGAGGAACTCGGAATCACCAGCGAACTCATCATGAGCTTTTTGCGCCACCTCAGCGAGGAAGATGCATTTAAAACACTGGAAGAGGGGCTGAAATACAAAGACCGCATCATCGGTGTGGGGCTCGACTCGTCTGAGCTGGGCAACCCGCCGTCCAAGTTCGAGCGCGTTTTTGCGAAAGCACGGGAAGAGGGATTTCTGCTGATGGCCCACGCCGGCGAAGAAGGCCCGGCCGACTACATTTGGGAGGCCCTGAACCTGCTGAATGTAGACCGCATCGATCACGGTAATCGATGCCTCGACGACGATGTGCTCTCCGCCGAACTGGCGCGCAGGCAGATGGCACTCACCCTCTGCCCCCTGTCCAACAAAAAGTTGCAGGTATGCCCCGACCTTCGGAACCACCCCTTGCGCAAAATGCTGGAGAAAAACATCCTTGCCACCATCCACTCCGACGACCCGGCCTATTTTGGCGGGTACATGAATGCCAATTTCATCGCAACTGCCGAGGCACTGGACCTCACCCGCGAGGAAATCGCACACCTGGCCGAAAACGGATTTAAAGCCTCCTTCTTGCTCGATGAAGCCAAGGAGGAGCATCTGTCGGATGTCAGGGCGTATGCGGCGGACTTTTCAGAATAGTGCACCCTTATAAAGTGCACATTTAAGTCATTCCGCAAGCAATTGCGAAACTGCAGTGGAGCATATGATTTACGCGCATGGCGCCCCACTTCATCGTCGGATTTTACGGCGATGAAGTCTGCACGAACGCTGTGCAAATCCGGTCAATATTAGTGATTGTAGAAGCTGAATGTGGCACGTAACTTCGCTTTTACATCTCTGGTTATTATTCCAAATGACGACGGAGAAACGGGTGAGTTCGGTAATTTTCAACTTCCTGCGACCACATGTCCGACCGAGGACGTAACTTCGGGATGGTATTTTGAAAGAGACGCGGGTTTTGAATTTTTGAACGAAGGCTTTCTGGATTGCGAATACACCCTTCAAATCGCCTTTAAATTCGACGACCTCGACAACTTCGCGGGGTGGGTGCGCATATTGAGTTTTACCCACACTGATGATAACGGATTGTTTCTGAACCTCTCATCCCCTCCGAGCAATGCCACCTTGGAATTTTGGCCCAACGGAACCGTTGGAGAATCGGATTTTTTCAACGATACGGATGTATTCCAACTCACCCTCGTTCGCGACTGCTCCGGAATGATGGATATATACGTTAACGGTCAGCTCTTCGCTGAATATGACGACAGCGGCACCATGGAGTACCTGCCCCAAGAGCCCGATAACAGGGTTGTCTTTTTTCGCGACCACCCTTTACAGCTCGAAAATGAAGCATCGCCCGGGTGGACAAAGAACCTGCTGATCTCAGATGTGGCTTGGAATAGTTCAGAAGTGCTCGACTCGTGGCAGGAATTCTGCACCACTTTGACGACTGTCTCGACGGAAAATGCGGACAAGCCCGTTCATGAACTCACGGTATTTCCCAACCCGGCCACTGACCGGGTCTTCTTCGAAATCCCGGATACCGAGCCGTTCACCGATGCCGTGACCACGATCACAGACATCACGGGCAGACAGGTGTACAGAAATTCAACCCCTCCTTCGGGAAGTATCGAGATCGGACACCTGGCCGACGGGCTTTACATCGCAGAGATTAACGACGGTACGCGCCGCTACGTCGGGAAATTTCTCAAAAAATAAACAGCGGCTGTTGGGAAAGTCAGCTATCCTACCTGCGGTCATGCCGGCGGTCAGGCCTGCTGCTTGATCCGGGGAGTTGATCCAGGGACTTATTCTTCGAGCTGCCTTACGCTCGGCCCAAAGGCCCCTTTTACGATCAGTAAACTCAGGTTTGGGTGGCGAGAGGGATGCCGATCGGGTCATTCCTTCACGGTAAAAGGCATAGACACCTTCACTTGATCCCACTTCAAGGAAATGGCACCCTCGCCGAGGCCTGTTTTTTCTACGTCGTAGGTGAGCCTTTCAACAACATTTGGAAGCTCTTGCGCCATCACTGAAACGCGCACTGCATCGAGGTTTTTGTCATAATCTTCGGCGAGGTGTTGGTCAAAGTTTTCATTGAGAATCAAGGTCCACTTCTCGCGTCCGGGAATGGTGAAGAAGGCGTAGGTACCCGCTTTCACTTCTGTGCCCGAGACCATCACATCTTTGGTGAATGAGACGGCGGTGGCCCAGTGCGAACCGCTCACCCAAACCTGATCGTAACTCACCAGTCCGTTCCAAAGCACTCGGCCGCGCTTGCCCGGTGAACCGTAATTTACCGCGACTTCCGCTGCACCTATCAGTTCCTTCGATTCGCGGCGGGCGCTCCCCGTAAATTTATCCTCTTCGATCAATCCCTGGTTAACGCTGTCTGCGTATTCTGCCCTGAAAAGTTGATGCTCCTCCTCCAGTCGGGTCAATTCGGTGGTGTCACTTTCAACTTCTACAAGCGAACGCTCGGCTTCTACGGCAGCATCCTGGACGGGCTGCACCTGCTCGCAGCTTGCGAAAACAAATGCGGAGGCAGCCAGGGGAATAAACAGTTTCATCATGGTCATGGGGTGATTTTTATTTTTGATTCAATGCAAATATAATAAGGCCTGTTGCTTTCGGAGTGCACATGAAGGCATGGACAGATTTGGACGCTGTTCAGAAGTAGTAACCAAAGTTCTCCATTCTCGGATTGTTCATCAATACCCCCGGGAGGTATACTCTTGCACTCTTAGATCCGCGTATTTTGACCTTCGCCCGAACTTTGGTTAAAAAAAGAACGTAATGTCACCAGCCAGTCGACAGAACTTATTTGTCTTGCGCAAAAAACACACGGTCTGTCAGCTATTTTATGGCCGGGTAATTCATTGCCGGCATTGGATTACAAAGAAAATGGCGTTATTCGTCTTGGGAATTGAACAACTTGAAAGATTTCGTGACATCAGACCAGGCACTTGAAAGTCGCATCACGGAGCAACTCGCCCGAGAGCTCTCGGCCGACCTTGTGTACCACAGTGCCCGCCACACAAGTTTTGTTATTGAGTGTGCCGAATTTTTGGCAAAAGCTGAAGGCCTTTCTGATGAGGAAGTGAGGTTGGTACGACTTGCCGCGCTTTACCACGACACGGGCTTTTTGAAGGGGAGCGACAACCACGAGGAGAAAAGCTGCAAAATAGCTGAAAAAGATCTTGCCAACCACGGACTGCACACCGAAGAGATCGAAGAAGTGTGCAGCGCCATCATGGCGACAAAAATTCCGCAACGCCCGGTAAATTCCATCGGCAAGGTGCTCGCCGACGCCGACTTGTTTTACCTCGGCACCGACAGGTATGCCGAACTCAGCGAGCGGCTCTACGCCGAATTAAAAAACTTCAACCCCCGACTCACCGATGCGCAATGGCTGAAAATTCAGCGCGACTTTTTGGCGGGTCACCGCTACCACACCCGCTACGGCCGGGAGGTACTTGAACCTGTGAAGCAGGAAAATCTGAGGAAACTTTAGGAAATCTGCCGGGTGATGTTCACGGCAACTACGGGGCAATCATCTTTTGTCAAGTGGTTGAAAAAATGTACACGACGCCACACGGCCTAAAAGCACATTCTTCCGTGGCCATCTCCACCACAAAAATTCCCCGGATTTGATCTGCGTCATACCCAAAAGTAACTATCACACTTATTTGCGCCCCGTAAATCGGACTACCGATCCATAGCCGTTGTGAAAAAGTCCCTCGCTCAGAAGAATTTCTTTTTCTTCAAGTTCCGCCACATCAAAATTCGAAAAATAAGATGCAACCTCGTCTGTTGAGTACAACACTTCGAGGTCCTTTGGCCCGCCGACCTTCGGATCGGATTGATTGTATTTCAAATGATTCTTGCTAAATGCCTCTAAAATGACCGTACCACCTTTTTTCAAGTATTTGTTGAACGCACTGTGGTATTCACCCTTCAGCCCGGGCGAGAAATGCGCGTATATCAAGGCTACGGCGTCAAACTCTTCTTCTTGATATTTGAGCGTGTCAAGCCCGCCGACCTTGTAGCTAATCGTCACACCGTTTTTGCGGGCCAGCTCAGCGGCTTTTCTTTGTCCTTCGGTGCTGATATCGAATGCCGATACGGCCCATCCCAATTTGGCGGCAAAAACCGCATTTCGTCCTTCTCCTTCCGCAGGCATCAGAATTTTTCCGGGTTTAAGCTTTTTCAATTGTTCTTCAAAGTACGCGTTGGGTGCTTCTCCATAAGCATATTCTTCCCGTCCGTAGCGCCCGTTCCACATTGAGGCCTGAGCTTCTGTGTCGATTTTTTTTTGGTCCATTGTCTCTTTTTTATCCTTTGTCTGTTCAATGCTTATCCGCCCGGTCGAAAGCAAGCACCGCAGCCGTACTTTGACCACATTCGAAATCAGGCCGTTTAACGAAATACGCGATCCCATCCCAACAGGGACGTGAAATTCTGTGCATTCACCGAGCCATTTCGACCACGAAAAGACCACGTATTTCGTTCACATCATAGCCGAATGCCTTGTCGGCCGGGTAGCGCTCGGCGATGACTTTTTGTGTTTCGGGAGCAATGTGGGTGTCCATGGTGCCGTGGCATTTGAGGCACATATCGTTGGTTTCGATGGCGTAGTAGGCCGTTACAGAAGTACCCTTTTCGGAAATAAGCGGGGGCAGCTCCTCCCCTTTTGCCTTGGCGGTCATGAGGGCGTCAATGTAAGCGGTCTCCTCGGCGTTGGCCCTGTTTGCCGGATTCCGCGGTCGGTCGCTCACGCGGCGTATGGTCGCTGAGTATTTCGTCGACATGCTGTCGGTGATGGGCAGGGCGTGGATGTTGCAAAAATCGACCGCGCCGGCAGCACCCCGCTCCTGCACCGCCGCCATCAATTTGGATCCGAGTGCCTGCTTGGTGCCGAGGGCATATTTGCGGC
>JAIVHQ010000304.1 GCA_020200995.1 Flavobacteriales bacterium | reverse complement strand
AGACAGCCCCTCTGTGGTTATTGGTTAAATGATTGACAGTTGAATTATCTGGCGATCATTACTTTTTTGATGCTGATTTCTGAATCGGAAGCCAGTTTGGTAATGTACATCCCGTTCGGAAGGTTGCTGCCGTTGAAGTCGAGGCGGTATACCTGGCCTGCATTGGCAACCTGACTGAACATAGCCTTCACTGTGCGTCCGCTCATGTCGAGTACCTCGAGGGTAAGAAATTCCTCCTTGTCGGTAACCAATTCAACATTGATAGGGCCTGTTGAGGGGTTTGGGTAAATGTCCAGGCTGATTCCGCCTTGGTTATTTCCGGGTGTTCCGACAATCACACCTTCCTGTATGGTTCCCTCTTCGTTACAGTTGTGAAGGGCCACCACTCCGTCGAGGTCGTAGCTGTCGCCTGTGGTTGACAGTTCATCGTTGTTTACGATTTTCACGTGGGTAACGAAAGGCAGTGGACCTGCGTCGCTGATGTCAACAAAACCATCGCTTTTACAAACAGTCTTGGCAAAGAGGTAATTTACACCATCCATTGATACGTAAATATCAGCATATTCAGGGTAGGTATCGCAACCGATCGGGTTTCCGAAACTGGTTTCCACCACTTCGATATCGTCACCTGCAAGGTTGGGTACAATTCCGTCAAAACCGAAAGTGACAGAACCGCCATAACCCAGGGTTACAAATTCGTTCACTTCAGCTCTTGCAGGTTCTCCGAGAGCTTTCTCAGGATTGGTGCGGTCTGCAGGGAGTGCATTTCCATTGAGTTGCGTGCCTTCTACGTATTCGAAAATTTCGGACGCGTAGCACTCTCCGGGAATGGTGGACATTTGCGGTTGACAGCCGTTGAGTGCCACAATACCGTCCACATCGTATCCGTCTCTGTTGCCTACTACAGGCGATGCATCGACAATTTTCACAAGATTGAAGTAGGTAAAGCCGGTTTCTTCATAAACATCGAACGACGCACCGTTGGTGCAGCTCTGTCCAACATATACAAATTGTGCATCATCAATTTCGGAAGGGTCGGTTACCACTTGTTGAGACACATAAACGTCTGCTCGCTCTTCGTAGTTCTGACAGGTTTTGTTGTTCCAGGTTGTTTCAACCACTTCGAGGTCGTTCACATCGGGGAGGGCGATTCCTGATTCATCGAGACCGATGATCAGCGTTCCTCCGAATCCCAGCGATACGAAATTCAGTGCACCGTTGCTGTTGTCGCGTTCCGGAGCGCCGAGGGATTGTGTAGGATCTGTGCGCACGGCTGCAATGTTTCCGGTTCCGGGCTCATATACCAAAGCATTGGATCCGAAACATCCGGGTTGCTCTACGGGAAAATCTTCACATCCGTTCAGAGCGACCACTCCGTCCAGGTCATATCCATCCGTGGTAGTGTTACTTTCTGAATTGGTAATGCGGATGGCCGTAATGAATTCTAAGCCTGTTAGGGCAATGTCAATTTCTTCATTTCGGCAAATGGTTCCGTAAAAAACATAGTTAATGCCATCGCTGCTGAGTTCTATGTCGGCAAATTCGTCGTCATTTAAACCGCAGTCATTACCGGAGAAGGAAGTTTCCACCACTTGAAGGTCGTTGCCGGGGCCGTCGAGTACAATACCGTCGAAGCCGATCTCGATAAACCCTCCAACACCGAGGGAGAAAAAACTACCCGCTGAGTTGTCGCCTGCAGGAACTCCCAGTGCAACTTCGGGGTTGCTGCGGTCATCTGACACATCATTACCGTTAGTCTGAGGACCTTGCTCGAAATCGAGTATTTCGAAGCCGTAGCATGGCTCAGCCACTTCCTGGGCCGAGAGGCCTGTAAAAGCAAAAGCCGTAATGGCCGTAAGCATAAATTTAGTTTGGAAAATGTTTTTCATAGCACTTGTTTTATTGTTTGCGGTACAAAAGTAGGGCGTTAAACAACCGTTGTCAATATTTGATCGATAAAAAAAGATATTTAGTCGAAAATTTAGGCCGGAATGAAACCTTTGAGTTTTTTCTTTTCGCTTGCACTGCGTTTTGAATCAGAATGATGAGTTTCTCTCAGAAACAGGGTCTAAATAAAAAAGGCGCCGCATGTGCGGCGCCCTTTTCGGTTAAATGGTAGGTGATGTGCTTATCTCGCGATCATCACTTTTTTGATTGTCATTTCTGAATTAGAAGTGAGCTTGGTGATGTATACACCGTTTGGCAAGCTGCTTCCGTTGAAGTCTAAGCGGTAGAGCTGACCTGCATTGGCAACCTGATTGAACAAGCCCTGAACAGTACGGCCGCTCATGTCGATCACTTCTACAGTCAGAAGCTGCTCCTTGTCAGAAACAAATTCCACATTGATCGGTCCGTTTCCATTTGAAGGGTTGGGGTAAACTTCCAGGTTAATTTGAACCTGGTCATTGCCCGGAGTTCCACCAATTACGCCCTCATCTGAAAGTTCTTCTTCGCTACAGTTGTGAAGTGCAACCACTCCGTCGAGGTCGTAAGAATCAAAGGTGGTTGACAGCTCATCGTTGTTCACAATCTGCACGTGTGTGATGAACGGGAACGGGCCCGCATCGCTGATGTCGACGAAAGGATCACTTTTACAAACTGTTTTTGCAAAGTGAAAATCAACGCCGTCGTTCGATACATATACATCTGCGTATTCGGGGTAGGTTTCGCAACCAATTGCATTGCCGAAGCTGGTTTCCACCACTTCGATGTCATCACCTGAAAGGTTGGGTACGATACCGCTGAAAGTAAAGGTGACAGAACCTCCATAACCCAAAGTAACGAATTCGTTCACGTCGGTGCGTGCAGGTGCTCCGAGTGCCTTCTCGGGGTCGATGCGATCGTTGAAAAGGGCGTTTCCGTTGAGCTGGGTTCCTTCGATGTACTCAACCACTTCGGTCGCATAGCAATCGCCGGGGATCTCAAAAGTTAGAGTCTCGCAACCGTTAAGGGTAACGATTCCATCCACGTCATATCCGTCTCTGTTGCCAACAACGGGAGAAGCGTCTACGATCTTTACAAGGTTGAAGTAGGTGAAGCCTGTTTCTTCGAACACGTCGAACTCGGCACCGTTGGTACAGCTTTGCCCTACATAGACAAACTGAGCGTCATCGATTTCAGAAGCATCGCTTACCATTTGCTGAGATACGTATACGTCTGCACGCTCTTCGTAATTCTGGCAAGTTTTGTTGTTCCAGGTAGTCTCAACAACTTCGAGGTCATTCACACCAGGGAGGGCAATGCCGGGCTCTTCAAGGCCGATGATCAATGTACCGCCAAATCCGAGAGAAACAAAGTTCAATGCGCCGTTGGTGTTGTCACGTTCAGGAGCTCCGAGTGATTCAGTAGCATCCATGCGTATCGCGGGAATGTTCCCTGTTCCGGGCTCATACACCAGAGCTTCAAAACCGTAGCATTCGTTTTGAATTGAAGGATCGGGGGTAAATGTGCTACAACCGGAAGCCATATCGCCGTTTGCCAGTGTAAACGGGGCACCGTCGAGTGAAAGCGCGTAATTAAGACCGGCATCGTCACCTCCGGTTGTGCGCGTGATCAGTGAAGTGTTACCGTTAACGGAGGCAATGAAGTTGCCGTCTTCCAGAAGGGCCATCCCTGTTACCAGATTGGGAACATATCCAACAGTCATATTGTCGGATCCGGGAGTAACCAATTTTAGCCTTCCGTTATTTCGGGTGGCAAGATACAAGTTCTGATCAGCGTCAAAAGCGATGTCACCGCCTGATACATCAGCATCCGCAAAAAAACTGCGTGCCCCTGTGCTTGCATCTACATTATAAATTTTATTCCCGTTTTGGCTACCAATAAGCAATTTGCCTTCGTGGTTAAATACTGCGGCAACAGCATTTGAAGTAGGCGTGGAAAGTGGTGTAACAACACCCAAGGCGCCATCCACCTGAGGAACCAAGGTTTGAAACGCACCGTTTTGACTGTTTACCAAATAGAGAAGACCGTTTGTCTCATTGAATGCGAGGTGAACGGGGTAGTCGACCGATTTGAGCGCCGTCAATGCGGCGGTTTCATTGTCGTGATCCAAATCCGCCCTGTAGATGGTGGAATTGTTGCCGGTCACGTCACTGAGATAGACCGACCATTCTGAACAAGCCTCC
>JAIVHQ010000100.1 GCA_020200995.1 Flavobacteriales bacterium | reverse complement strand
ATCCTGAGCGGAGGAGGTTCATGTCCGGGCGCCAACTTACCCGCCGATTGGACAGCAATGAACGACGCCTATTACGAGGCATCCGTAAAGAGCGAATCGGGCATACCGACGCTGTATGGGGTTGACGCCATCCACGGCCACAACAACGTGCTCGGAGCCACCATATTTCCACACAACATCGGGCTGGGTTGTGCCAATGATCCCGACCTGATTGAGCGCATTGCTCAGGTCACTGCCAAAGAAATTCTCGCCACAGGGGTGGAGTGGACCTTTGCCCCCACCCTCGCCGCTGCACGCGACATGCAATGGGGACGAGTGTACGAAAGTTACAGTGAAGACCCCGAAATTATTACCTCCTATGCCGACCGCTTTGTGCGCGGCCTGCAGGGGGATCTCGGTACGGACTCGGTGATTGCTTGCGTGAAGCACTGGATCGGCGACGGCGGAACAAAATACGGCATCGATCAGGGCGACACGGCCATCAGCGAAGAAGAACTGAGGCGCATCCACATGCCGCCCTACCTCGCAGCCATCCGCGAGGGTGTGCTCACCGTAATGGCCTCATTCAACAGCTGGAAAGGCGACAAACTACACGGGCACAAATACCTGCTAACCGACGTTCTAAAAAATGAACTCGGGTTCAAAGGTTTTATCATCTCCGATTGGGACGGGTGCGACTACCTCGACCACGATTTTCACAAAACCACTGCCCTTGGATTGAATGCCGGCATCGACATGTTTATGGTATCGGAAAAGTGGAGAGAATTTGCCAACTGCATCCGGGAACACCTCCGCACAGGGGCTGTGAGCATGGAGCGCCTCGACGACGCCGTGCGACGCATCCTTTATGTTAAAGTGAAATACGGACTGTTTGAAAAGTCCCGACCCGCAGACCGCAAATGGTCAAACCACATGAGCTTCGGCAGCGCAGAACACCGCGAAGTGGCCAGGGAAGCCGTGCGCAAATCGCTCGTGCTGCTCAAAAACGAAAACGAACTTTTGCCGCTGAGCAAAAATGCCCGCATCCTCGTTGCGGGAAAGAATGCAGACGACTGCGGCCATCAATGCGGCGGCTTTACTGTGGCCTGGCAAGGCATCTCAGACAATAAGAGCGTCGTTGGCGAAAGCCTCGAAGGTGCCATCACCTCGGGATACGGCTCTAATGCCGGCGTTCAAAAAGGAAAAATAATCGGTGGCACGTCCATTTGGGAAGGCATCAAGGCTGCGGCCCCCACTGCCCAACTCAACATCGACGGCACAAAAGCCGACCCCGAAAAGCACGATGTAGCCATCGTGGTAATCGGTGAGACCCCATACGCCGAAGGCATGGGGGACATCAGACAGGGCGACAATACCATCATCGAGATGGGCTCAATGATCAAAGGACTGATGAAAGTCCTTCACCCCTACGGTGACTCACTGGAGCTGAACAGGCTCCACCCTGAAGATTTGCGCGTTATCAAAAACATCACCGACAAAGGCATTCCCGTGGCGGTGGTGATGATCAGCGGCAGGCCACTGATAGCGAACAAAGAACTCGAAGCATCAGACGCTTTCGTAGCGGCATGGCTTCCGGGTTCAGAGGGAGCCGGGGTGGCCGATGTGCTTTTCGGAAACCACGACTTCCGCGGCAAACTCTCCTTTACCTGGCAAAAAGCGGAGGGAGAGAACTATAGAAGAGGAGACGCTGATTACAATCCCCTTTACCCATTCGGATTCGGACTCAATTATGCACAAATACTGCAGAAATGAGCTTCGGAATTCTATTCTTTTCAAACACAAAAAAAGGCGAACGGATGAAAGATTCGACGCCCTAAAGAAATTCACCATAACACCAATTTTAAACTCAAAAACAACAAACAATGAAATCACTTAAATTTTTATTTCCACTGCTCTTTGGCGTCCTTTTCGGGATTCAGGGAGCGCAAGCACAAGAGCCCGATTGCTCCGACACGTGGACGGATGCAGCCGAAGGCTCCTTTGAAGACGGTTTTACCTTTGCATTTACCTTCGCCGATGGCGATCTGACGCTCGATGTAGAACTGCTCGATCCTAAAGATGGCCTCGTGGCCTTCGCCCAAACGACGAATCCCGACTTTGTGGAGACCATGATGGACAATGAAGGCGGACAAGCCTTCAGCCTTACCTTTCCCGATCAAACAGCAGGGGAAGACTTCAACGTTGCCATCAAATTTGCCTTTGCCGGCGGTTTGGTGACCAGCACAACGTTGAACTACGAAGTCGGCGCCAATTGCGATGTACTCGGCGGTGGCGGAGGAAACGATGACGGAATAGCCCTTCCCATCACCTTTGAGGAGGACATCGACTACGGCATCGTTGATTTCGGAGATTTCAATTCATCTGAAATCGTCACTGACCCTACCGACCCCTCCAACACCGTGGTGCAATCCACCAAAGGAGCCGGCGGTCCGGAATGGGCAGGAACCACCGTGGCCGAGGGAATCGGCTTTGCAGAGCCCCTGCCTTTCGAAGCGGGCTCAACCACGATGACCGTGCGTGTGTGGTCGCCCGTGGCTGACATTCCTGTACGACTCAAGGTAGAAAACCTGACGGACGCAGGTGTCTCTGTGGAAACGGAAGCAACGGTAACCGAAGCGGAAGTGTGGCAAACACTCACCTTCGACTTCGCCAATCAGGCAGCTGGTACCGCTGAGATCAACTTCGCAAGCGTGTACACAAAAGCGTCGATTTTCTTCGACTTTGGTACGCCGGGCAATGACAACACCTATTTCTGGGATGACGTAGCCTTCGGAGATGGCGGCGAACCTGCCGAAGCGCTTGAACTTCCGATCACTTTTGAGGAAGACATTGACTACGGATTGGTGGATTTTGAAGGAACCACTTCTGAAATAGTCGCGGATCCGACTGACCCTGAAAACACAGTGGTTCAAACATTGAAAGGCGATGGATCGCCGTTCTTTGCAGGTACAACCGTGGCCGAAGACATCGGCTTTGCTGAGGCTTTGCCTTTCGAAGAAGGTGCGACCACCATGACCATTCGCGTTTGGTCTCCCACAGCGGACATTCCCGTTCGAGTAAAAGTTGAAAACCTGACCGACCCCACGGTTTCTGTGGAAACGGAAGCCACAACCACTGTTGCGGAAGAATGGGAGACGCTGACCTTTGATTTCGCCAATCAGGCTGAGGGCACCGCTGCGCTTAACTTCGGAAGCGTATACACCAAGGCCACCATTTTCTTCAATTTTGGTACAGACGGCCAAGGGCTGACTTACTACTGGGATGACGTTACCTTCGGAGAAGGCGACATTACCGAACCCGCTGAGCCTCTTGTGCTCCCCATTACTTTCGAAGAGGACATCGAATACGGATTGGCAGATTTTGAAGGAGCTAATTCTGAAATCGTGACGGATCCGACTGATTCTGATAACACAGTGGTTCAAACTGTAAAAGGTGATGGATCACCGTTCTTTGCGGGTACGACCGTGGGCGATGAAATCGGCTTTGCCGAGCCCCTGCCTTTCGAGGAAGGTGCCACCACAATGACCGTACGCGTTTGGTCGCCCACGGCCGACATTCCCGTGCGACTCAAAGTGGAAAACCTCACCGACCCCACAGTATCTGTGGAAACGGAAGCCACAACAACCGTTGCAGAAGAATGGGAGACGTTGACCTTTGATTTCGCCAATCAGGCCGAGGGTACTGCTGCAATTAACTTCGCAAGCGTTTACACCAAAGCTTCGATTTTTTTCAACTTCGGTACGGACGGACAGGGCCTGACCTATTTTTGGGACGATGTTGCCTTCGGAGGTGAAGCCCCGGAGCCCACGACCGTGTGGGACATCATCTCGGGAAGCCCCGATCACACTACGCTGGCTACTGTCCTTGAATTGACAGGACTCGATGCAGCACTGCAGGGTGAAGGACCGTTTACGGTATTTGCCCCCACGGATGCTGCCTTTGCAGCAGTGGATCCCGATTATATCGATGAACTCCTGGCGGATCCTGCAGGAGATCTTACTGAAGTTCTTCTGTACCATGTGTTGGGTGCTGCCGTATTCTCCGGCGACCTCTCTGATGGTCAAACAGCTGAAACCCTTCAAGGTGAATCGATCGAAGTAAGCATTGATGGCGGAAACGTGTTTATCAATGA